>JAESQG010000036.1 GCA_016765265.1 Pseudomonadales bacterium
CTTCAATAAAACGCCACTTTTTCGAAGGGATCACAGGCAAATCCTGTCTATTATTTAACGCTTTAATCTCCAACCTAAACTTTGCCTTAGACACATCTTTGTTTAATCTATCACTTTGTATCTCTAAACGAATCGACTGGTAGCTTGTAAAAAGACTCGAAAAAAAGTGCTCTAGCGGGAAAGGGCCACCGGACAATTGTCTCATCGATTCAACATTCTCACTCTCAACTGCTTGCGCAAGTAATTGCATTTTCTGTTTAATTAAGACATCCGCCGCCCCCCTTCTTTTCTTGTTCATTTTGATTTCAGCTAATCTGGTTTCTTCTCTTTTCTGTGAAAGAGCTTGGGCTTCCCTTTGCTTTTTCGCACCTTTTTCTGCAGCGAGCCGATCCAACGCTAAACCATCAGCTTCTTCTCTTACCGCTCGTGCTATTGTATTTTTTTTGTTCTCCATTTTTTCTCGATACAACACAATCAAGGGCGTTAATTCTGCTACTCCACTGAAATGCTCCATTTGTAGCTCAAGCTCCGCAAATTGATTTTTAAGCAGAAGTCTATCCAGTTCATCCGCAATGAACATCGCTATTGATACCACCCCTTCCCTGGCTTCTACATTATTGGTATCGATTGATAAGGCTTGACGGTAATACGATAAAGCACTAATAAATCCTATCTTTATTTGTTCACCATTAACTTCGCCTTCATATACCTTATTTTCTAGCGCGACCTGTGCCTTGGCGACTAACTTGCTGGCTTGTTGGCTTTTTTCTCGTGTTTGCTTTTGTGCATCGCCTTTTATGTCTTTCCCTTCTATGTCTTTGCCTTCTATGTCTTTCCCTTCTATGTCTTTGCCTTCTATGTCTTTGCCTTCTATGTCTTTGCCTTCTATGTCTTTGCCTTTGCCTGTACTCATTTTTTTTGTAAATCGTATTTTCTCTTCAGATTCGAACTTCAAAGAATCTGCTTCCTTATCAGAGCCACCGGTTAGATATAAAAAACTCACGCTCGCCACTATTGCCAATGAAATTATTGGCCACAAAAAAGATCTCCTCTGCCTCACTAAAATCGATCTATTTTCACCAAAAATATTTTTTGTAACTCGTTTACCTTTCCCTAAATTTCGTTCTTGGTTTTTTGTAGATAACTGCTTATCTTGAGTCGCTCTTATTTTTTTTGTCCACTCTTCTGCAGTCTGCGGCCTATCTTCTGTTTTAAACGCTAAAGCACAATCAATAACACTCAAAAAGCGTTTAGAAAAGACATCGTAATGCCCCCCCGTTAGCGGAATATACGGATCATCAGTATTATTAGCGATGGCAATGCCTCGGGTCATGGCATCAACGGGATTGCGCCCTGCTACCAATCTATACATCGTCGCGCCAAGGGAATATATGTCGGTCCATGGGCCCTGTCGGTTATGCTCCTGATCATACTGTTCAAAAGGCGCATATCCCTGAGTAATCAGACTTGTCAGAGCAGAGGTTTGGTTCTGCGAGGTTCTTCTAGCAGAACCAAAATCAATTAAGACGGGTGAACCGTCTTCACGAATCATAATATTGCTAGGTTTAATATCCCGGTGAATAAATCCAGCAGCATGCACATGCACTAGACCATCAAGGATCGGTAGAAAAATAGCGACTAAGGACTCTTCGTCAAAGACATCCCCTACCCTTAACAACTCATCTAGCCCTTTTCCTGCCTCATACTCCATGGCCAAATAGGTAGTATTATTACAATCAAATACCGTTAACACTCTCACAATATTAGGATGGCTAAAATTAGCGAGAATTTTCGCCTCATCCTTAAACCGCCTTAAACCCCATTCAAGTATTTCTTGGCTCTGCAAATTCTTAGGGCCAACGCTATTAGACCCATCCTCACGAACGGCAAAATCCGTCGGTAAGTATTCTTTTATTGCGACCGTTTTATTGAGGTTTTGATCCTTCGCCAAATAGGTAATGCCAAAGCTACCTCGCCCTAGTACATCTACGAATTCGTAACAGTGGAATCGACATCCATTAGGTAGCGCATCTTTATCTGAAATACTATTCACGACCACCCATATCCAAGATCACTAGTTTGATTAGTCCTTCCCTTAAGAAAAGCGGATACTTTTAAATCTAAATTAAAAGCGGCCATATGCTATCACATGAAGAATTTCTAGTGTCAAAAATGATGTTTCTGGGTGTTTATTGTTCCAAATGGGCGCAATTTACATCGACTGATAACGGATTCTTAATGGAGCGTCGGCGACTATTTGGGATAAAAAAAACGCCTCAAGGATGAGGCGTTAAAAAAGGGAAGATTTTTTCAAATCTACCATCGATACCTGGCACAGTATGTTTCAGGCAGTAAAGTTGTCTTTTCGATGCCATACAAAATGATCTATGGCACTCAGAACTGGAGCAAACATTAAAGCTCCAAATAGGGTTGGCAAAAAAAGTGTCTCTGTCAAAAGCACTAAAGACATCATCCCAAAACCTAACACTGAAAGCGTTGCAGCCAGTATGCCAGTGGGTGAGGTTAGTATTTGTTGGAAAAACCCACCAAGACTCGCATTAACATTCCTAGTACTATTTTTAACTGTTGCGGTGTTCATTATCTCTCTCCTTTCGGGTATTTAGTCTGTTTAAATAGGTATGCAGCCCATTTAAATAGATTTCCTACTTCAATCATCACTTACCTTCTGTCTTCGCCGATTATGTCTACGTGGACTTTTTCGACAAGATTTTTCTAACTCATCTTGTATCACTGAATTTGCGGATGTCGCCATTGACTCTTTCAATTCAGCCATACTTTCATCTTCAACAATGTTACTGACGGCTTCAAGAATCAATTCGTTCACAAGCTCTGAGCGGCTTTCGCCAGTGGCCTCAGTCAACAGCTCTAACACCTTAATCGTTGAAACTGGAATCCTAGTAGTGAATGGCTTGCAAAGACCTGCGTCATTAAAGTCTTCAAAACTCGACTCTGGATAACTCAATGGGATTGGGCCACCATCTTGCGTACCACAATCAAGAATCTTCTGCTTTAATCGGTCAGCAAGTCCTGGATTCATAATCAATCACACTCGAATTTATATTTGTTTCTTATTGTGTCGATAACTATAGTTTCTAGAAACACATAAGTCAACAACTATGATTCATAAAATTATTACTTATTTTTAATTATTTGATTCTAATATGATTCAGGTTTGATTCATAACTGTTTTCACAATAACTAATTGTATTTTAATAGATTTTAATTAACCGCGAATATTATTCCTAAACTTTGTTAAAAACACCTGCATGTATTTTTTCGTTTTACATAACTAACTGTTCTTAATATTCGCAATATTTGCTTATCAGTTCATTTTTAAAGCCATCATATTGACATATAATGGTGACTAAGAACTCAGCATAGAGGTGGTTATTCGTGGCGTTCAATATCGGCAACTCAATCTCCCCCAGCATTCTCAATCAATCCACTCAACAGCTGAACCAAACAATGGAGCGGCTGGCCTCTGGCAAGAGAATAAACGCCTCAAAAGACGATGCAGCCGGCAACGCCATTGCAGCACGCCTTAGCGCCACCATTACGGGCTTCGATTCTGCTATCAAAAACGTTAACGATGGTATCTCTTTTGCTCAGGTTGGAGACTCCGCACTAAGTGGCGTGCAGGACAGTCTACAACGCATCAGAGAGTTATCGGTTCAAGCTGCCAATGGGATTCTCAGTGACAAAGACAGATCATCAATTCAAGCAGAAGTTTCGTCACTAAAGGATCAAATCACCAGTGTATTTGAGCAAACCAGTTTCAACGGNAAAAANCTGCTGAGTACCGATGAAAATCTCGACTTNCAAGTGGGGCCAAATTCNGGGCAAACAGTAAGNGCGACCACATCAGATTTAAGGTCATCCTTCACTGCGGCGGGATTCGATAGTATCGATGTCTCAACTGCGGCAGGGGCCAGTGCAGCATTATCTGTCATTGACGATGCTCTTGATACCACATCGGTTGCTAGAACTAATTTCGGAACCTTGCAAAATCGTTTCTTAACAACCCATAGTTCACTACAACAAAACAAACAATCTGCGGAATCCACTAGAAGTCGAATTGTCGATACTGATTACGCAGCTGAGTCATCGAAATTGGCCAGCAACCAACTAAAACAACAAGCCGCCCTCGCCATACTTGCACAGGCCAATGCTAACAAAAAATCGGTATTACAATTGCTAAATTAGCCCTGACCTATTCCCTAGTTACTCCCTAGGGATAAAGCAATGACTTNCCGTGCTTAGCTTCTAGCGACAAGCGATCTGACTTTTTCAGCCCTTTCACCACGAGTTGATAAGATTGATCTATCATTCTTTCAATTTCACCAGAGGGAATGGAGCCATCTAATATTACCGTATTCCAGTGTTTTTTATTCATATGGTAGCCAGGGATAACCGCTGCAAAAATATCGCGTAACGCATAGGCTTCGTCAGGGTTACACTTTAGATTAATACGAGCATGATTCTCGTNCTTGGAATAAGTAGCAAACATTTTCCCTCGAACTTTGAAAACGGCAATATTCGGACCGAAAGGGTAGTCTTCAATACTTTCAGGTTTATTCGTGAGGTATTTTTTAATCATTCTAGCCCCATAAATTTGACTGCTTTAGCCTTTGAAGCAAGTATCTTTGTCTTTATAATCGTATTTATAATCGTATTTATAATGACTCCCNAAGGCCTAGATTTATTGTAGAAAACCACACTACTTATACTATCCGAAGGTATTACTGTATAGTGCCAGCATCCAAATATTGGCGGCATATTCCCCTACTAAAAGATGTCTGGTCGGTTCCACTTGTGATAAATCATTGAGTTAAATTCAAAATGGCTAAACCTATGAAAATATTAGTTACCGGTGCCAACGGACAAGTGGGGACCGAGTTATGTGAACAATCGAAAGCCTATGGTTTTACCGTCCTGGCGACTGATTATCAGGAGCTTGACATCACAGATCAGCAAGCGGTCGAAGCTTTCGTCGCAGAGCACAAACCTGACATTATCATTAATTCAGCCGCCTATACAGCCGTCGATAAAGCAGAAGAAGAGGCTGAGCTGGCAAACCGCATTAACGCGGTAGGCCCCAAAATTTTAGCCACAGCAGCGGCAGAGAATAAGATCCCCTTGTTACATATTTCCACAGACTATGTCTTTTCCGGCGATAAAGAATCCCCTTATGTTGAAACAGATGCAGTCTCTCCACAGGGTGTCTATGGGGAAACGAAAAACCGAGGGGAAATCTATGTGCGGGAATCATTGGATCAATACATTACTCTGCGCACAGCTTGGGTATTTGGTGTAGTNGGTAATAATTTTGTTAAAACAATGATTCGCCTTGCCTCTGAGCACACTGAACTCGGGGTGGTGGCAGATCAAAAAGGCTGCCCCACTTTTGCCGGAGATATAGCGGCAGCACTACTTACCATCGCCAATGATTATAATGAGGGGAAACCGATACCCTGGGGAACCTATCATTATTGTGGTGCTGAGCCCACCACATGGCATGGCTTTGCGCAAACAATCTTTGAAGAAGCCACCCAACAGGGTGTACTGAAGCGACGACCTACGGTTAATGCTTTAACCACAGCAGAATACCCCACAGCGGCTACGCGTCCGGCCAACTCAGTGATGAATTGCGAGGGATTTATTGCCGCTTTTCCGTCGATTGGGGTGGCCAGCTGGAAGGTAGGGTTAAGGAAGGTTGTAGCGAGTTTGGCATAAAATGTGGGGTTGAACCGCCACTAGGTTCATCTGATGAGTGGGTAACAACAATAAAAAGCAAGGTTTGACTATCATTCCACCAAAAGTATACTGGTAGTTGCGATAAGCCCTGAGGTTTCTTATTGTCATCCGCTCCTAATATTAATTCTCAAGGCTATTGTGTCGAGGGCAGCAGTAGCTTGGAATGTTCCACTTAATTGCATTTCTTAGGCCCATCTTTATTAATTATTGGAACTTAGTATGACCAAGAAGACTGTTGAAAATTCTCAATGGGAAAAGAAATACACTTCATTGATTCAACGGCTTAATGAAAGCATTGCTAATGGAAAATACCGTAATCTCCCTATCATAATACTCGTCACATCTCTTGTGAGCGTGATATTACTTCATCTACCCCTGGCACTACTTCCTCTAGGAAGGGATCAAGGTGTATGGACCACAGCAGCAATGGCATTTGAAGAAGGTCGTGTTTTCTACAAGGACTTTATACATTTTCATCTTCCTGGCTTAGGTATCGCATTCTGGGCAGCGATGTCATTTACGTCAGATCCTCGTGTTGCCACCATGTTACTAAGCATGACTGGCAGCATCATTATCATTGCTAGCGCCTATTTAATACTTCAAGCAACAGTATCAAGAGCAGCAGCTGCCTGGGCTGTTTTACTCTTCGCAATACAATGGCCAACACTAGTCAGCTACTGGGATATTGCGCAAAAAGATTTTATGGCAATGCCTGGAATATTTTTGGGCACATGGTTGGTACTAAGGGCCGTACCCGGAGCAAGATTACGGCGATCGTCCATCTATATGGCGGGCATTGCAGTTGGCATATCTATTATGTTTAAGCCACTTTTTGCTATTACCGGCATTCTGCTAGCCCTTGCGCAAGTGACGCGTTATTTTAATAAAAATTCACGTTACCAAGGATCTCCTGACTACCTTCAGCTGTTCTTTGATTTGGTTGCTTTGCTATTTGGCGCTCTCACAGTGGCCTTATTATTCATTACGTACCTAGCTCAAGGAGGCGCCTTAGAGGACGCATTTAATGGCATCTTCAGAATTGCTCCGCTTTACGCGGGCATCAAGGCCCAAAGCCCGGCTACTATGTTGCTCGGTGTCCTCGTGTTCTCCATTCTCCCCGGTCTAACCAACCCCTTTGCCTGGCTGGCATTACTGATAATTGGCTTTATAGCGATGTATAAAAAGCGCTACAGTTACAAACCGATTTGGATTCTAATCCCGCTACTAACCGGACTCATCTGTTATCTAATTCAGAGAAAAGGCTGGTCATATCATGCTGCCCCGCTGCAAGTGTCACTTTATTTGGTAGCAGGTATAGGCGGAGCACACGCGTGGAAGGTCTGGTGGGCGCTTCGAGACAAAGCAACGGGAAAGAAATATTTCTTACTCAATTGCGCGCTATCGCTAGGGCTGGCAATCATGTTTTTACTCGCCGTTACAGCGACACCTTATGGCCGAGGGCTATTACCCACTTATTTCGGAGCAATGGAACGAACAGCCTACTTAGACGAATTCTACGACCCACCAGACTCCCCCCATCCCAACGTCAGCGAAAGCACCGCGAAATGGGTAAATGAGAACACTGCTGAAAGTGACACCATTTTAGTGTGGGGGCTAGAATGCCAAATATATTCGCTTTCAAATCGACTCTATGCAAGTAACAGCCCAATGGACTTCATACTCTCCGATATCTCATTCGTCGGTAAACCATCGGAATGGTTAGCTGAAAAACAGCAGGAATTTATATTACGATTAATACAAGATGCACCCAAGTTTATATTGATAACTACAAACGATGCTAATTCGGTAGAACCGATCCCCTCGAATGTAGCGATGCATAATGTACCGGGCTTCGTTGAACTAATTGCAGAGCGTTATATCCAGCTACCAGACCAAGAACGCTTTAATGTATATCAAATTAAATAGAATGGAATTTTTGCACGTATCTTCAGTTTGAGGTAACGAAGAGAAGATGCGAGCGCCTTCTCCAAGACAATAAGCTGATGTGTAGCATGAATGGAGAGGAGTCCTAATATATCAATGACATTGATGAGAACACGGTGTCCCCGTAATTTAAAGTTACATCCGCTCAATATGAGTTTTATCGGAAATTACGCTGATTAGGACAATATCTTTAGAAGTTAGTTGATGTATTATAAAGCTTCTTCTTTAATTCCTACTTACTCTCCTAAAATAGCGGCATTTAAATGACAATATTGAACGTTACAATACTACAATCCACATGTTTTCCTCGGGAAAGTTATTTTGACGCAGTTTAAATATTCAGTTGTTATACCCGTCTATAACACAACATCAGTTTTACTTGAACTGGTTGACAAGTTGCAGTCATTTTTTGATGACATTAAAGAGCCATCATTTGAAATTATTTTGGTAAATGACTGTTCGCCTAACCCAAAAACGAAGGAATATTTAACTCAAGCCTGTCAAAACAATTCGCACGTCAAAGTAATACATTTCGGGCGTAATTATGGCCAACAGCCGGCAACAATTTGCGGTATAGAACAAAGTCAAGGAGAATATATCATCACTATGGATGATGATCTTCAGCATGATCCTGCCGACATAAGATCACTTATTGAAATGCAATCACATGATATTGTGATTGCACAATTGTTAGAAAAAAAACATAGCTTTTTCAGAAGATTATCGAGCAATATAAAAAATCACTTTGACCACATCATACTCAGCAAACCAAAACATATAAAAATGAGTTCATTTCGGTTAATTAGTCGTTTTGTCGCCACCAACATGCTGAAAATGAAGTCGCCAAACCCTTTTATTCCTGCATTGCTTTTTATGGTTAGTCTTGACGTTGTAAATGTACCAGTTAAGCACTATCCAAGAGCTGAAGGGGTCTCTGGTTACAACTTAAAGAGTATGATCAACTTATTTAGCAATTTAATGATCAATAACTCCTCATTTTTACTTAATATTCTAGGACGTATCGGTATTATTTCCTCAGCAGGGAGTATATGTTACGCCTCGTATTTAGTACTTAACAAAATGACAACTGGTGTCGAAGTGGTGGGGTGGACTTCTCTTATGGTGGTTGTGTTATTTATGGGAGGATTGTTACTTTTTTCCATTGGCGTCATCGGGGAATATCTGATAAGACTCATACAAAGTACCGAACAAAAACCTTGTTATATAGTCAAAAACATAGAAAGTTCTAATGAATAAACATTTTTTCATTACCGGTTGTATACGTAGCGGTACAACGTTATTAGAAAAGTTATTATGTAATCATCACTCCCTAAGTGTTTTAGCACAACCGTTTCCATCCTTGTATATACAGATAAAGCAGTTATTTCTAAGAGAACTTAACATAACTGAGTATTTTGCTCTTTCTCATTATGTAAACGAAACTAGATATAATTTTAAAGACTTTAATTCATTTTTAAATTGTAAAACCATACCTAACCAACTTATTATCGACACGATTAAGGATATGTATTCTGGCCGACTAACCAAATCCATAGCATATAAATTGGAAAGCGAACAATATTACGGCGAGATATACAAGCATCTAACGCGAATTAATTCTCATAATAAGCAAGCTAAATCTTTTGCTTGTAAAGAAGTTCTCTGCGAGGAATTTGTTCCCTATTTCATTACAAACGAGATAAAGGTTCTTCATATCCTTAGAGATCCGAGAGATGTAATTAGCTCAATTAAAAAAGGTAAAGGTGAGCAGTACATTGGCAACGTAAAGCCTTTATTATTTGAACTGAGAAACTGGAGGAAAAGCGCCCAGCTTGCAATTCAATTTAAAGAGAACCCACAGTTTTTATCTATTAATTACGAGGATTTAGTACTAGAAACAGATAACACCTTACAAAATATTTGTGAATTTTTAGGGGTGGTGCCCTTTAAAAGGGATGCTTTTAGCAATGGAATACGAGAGCAAAATGGTAAGCTTTGGTCTTCTAATTCATCATTTAATGAAGTCAATGGAGTCGTCTCTACAAGTTCGATCGGAAAGCATAAAAGTTTATTGTCAAATGAGGTGAATCGTTACATTTCTGTTGTTTGCTATCCTGAACTTAAACTACTAGGCGATACACTAAGCTTACCCACCGAGTACAAAAACATTATTAGTTCTTTCTCTGAGCCTGTTGTAATTGATGATCCAAACTTCAAAAATGATGCAAATTATTCTGAAGATAATGCGAAATATGAAACATTTCGGCTAGACTCTTTTTTGAAGAATAATTATGAAGCTGAATTGAACTATAAATAAAACCAACGCTCGCCCTCACTATGCCGTCACAGGAAAACTGAGCTTAAAGATTGCGATTAAAATAACAAATAAAATATTAACCCCCAAGGCTTTTACTCATTCGCACTGCCTAATCCACTTCCTCACCTCTCAGGTAAAAAATTCCCCCCAATAGTCCAACTATCACTTTCGTAAGGTAAATGGCTAAGGCGATAATAATTGCCACTGACTGATCGACCCCAAAAGATCCAAGCAGAAAAACCATCACTCCTTCCCTAACTCCTAACCCCCCAATCGAAATGGGAATTATCGTCGCAATATATACAAGGGGAATAACAAAAAGAAGATCGGAAAAAAGTATATCGAGTCCAAAATATTGACTAAACAAGAAGGTGATAAGTATATCGGCTAACTGCGCTATCCCTGAAATCACTAGCATCCAAACGGCCATTGGTAATGATAGTTTTACATTTTTTGTTGCAAGATATCTTGCAACAAAAAAACCAACTACGGCTAACACTAGCAGGATAAAACCTGCCTCGTGAAAAAAACCCACCTTCTTTAAAAGAACTGGATTAATAACAAATCCAAGGGAGATTATAAAAGTCAGCGCAGCCAATCCAAAAAATCGCTCACTTACCACTACAGCTAAGGACCTTTTAATGTCGATATTGTATTTTCTACTAGCAGAGGTTGCCCGTACAGCATCTCCGCCCACCGAACCGGGTAACAAAATATTAAAGAATTGAGCCACTGTGTAATATCTAAGAAGGGACAAGTAAGCAACAGAATCATGAAGCTCGCAATCTAAAATTAACTTCCATCGCAATGACATTAAACATTGGGTAGCCATAAAAATAGCAGCTCCCAATATAACCACAAAAGCTATTTCAGGCTTTAGCTGCATTACTACCTGCCAGTCCAGCATTGAAACTAGATAGCTTAAAAGGACAATAGAAACAATAACTCTAAGTATTAATTTTATTCTACCTGAATTCATTGATAACCGCACCGAACCACCATCCATTAAAAGACACTCTAGCGAACGAATAATAAAGGCATATCACATCATACACCAGCACAACAAGCACTCACGGAGACATTAAAAGCCCGCTCGTAAAAACGGCCCAGCCCTTGGAATAAACTGAAGTAGAGCGATTTATGGCAACTCGCGATAACCTAAAAACAGAGGATGGTCCGCAACCATATCTTCAGGCTATCGGTGCCTAATCGTTTGATAATTATTGATGTTTGTTAACATAGCGGTTAGAGTTCTTAGGTGAGAACGCCTAAAGAATTGAGTAGGTTTCTTATTACATGATGAGGAATATTATATAAAGAAGCGAGGAATAGGGAATGAGTTCTCGAATCAAAATAGCTATTATCGGAGCAAATGAATATCAGCTACCTCTGATACAAAAAGCCAATTCTTTAGGATATGAAACTCACGTTTTTGCGTGGGAGGACGGTGCCATAGGAAAAGACGAAGCCACTAAATTTTATCCTGTGAGCATTATGGATAAAGACGAGATATTAAATATATTAAAACAAGTTCAGGTTAATGGAATTTGTACCGCGGGATCTGATTTAGCAAGTATTACAGTGAATTATCTTGCAACGCACTTAAATCTGCCCAGCAACTCCATGGAATGTACGGAACTTACCACACATAAATTTAAAATGCGCAAAAGTTTAGCAGCCGCGGGATTAAATTGCCCAATGTTTTATGAACACGTAAGCGGTGATTCATTTGATCAATTTCCGTTAAGCTTTCCAGTTATCGTAAAGCCCGTAGATAGATCTGGTAGCAGAGGCATTACAAAAGTTAACAGCTTACATGAGTTAAAGTTTGCCATTGAGAGAGCACATGAAGAATCCTTTATAAATTCAGCCATTATTGAAGAATTTATTGAAGGTAAAGAATATAGCATAGAAGGCATTTCATTTAACGGTACCCATAAAATCATTCAATATACCAGAAAGAAGACATCTGGCTCACCCTACTTCGTGGAATCAGGACACGTAGCACCAGTAGATTTATCAGATGTAATGCGCGAAAAAATTGGGAATGTAGTAATAGATTCTTTGACCTCATTAGGTATAACCTCCGGCGCATCTCACACTGAAATTAAAATTACGCCGAAAAACGAAATTTTTTTTATTGAAGTCGGAGCGCGTATGGGGGGCGATTTTATAGGCTCTCATTTAGCGTGTTTGTCTACTGGAATTGATTTTTTACACCTGGCCATTAATTGTTGTCTTGGCATTGACATTAAAAACATAATGGCAAATAAAGTTCAGCCACGCTATTCTCTGGTGAGATTTATTTTTTCTCAAGAAGACATTAATTCATTTGAAAAAGTAAAGTTGCAATTTGGACCAATGATTGAAACCTATTCCATTAAGGATGAGATCCAAGAAGACATCAACGATAGTTCAGCTAGAAATGGTTATTATATTATGAATATCAGCAAAAAAACCGACTTTAATACAGTCTTGGACCTCACTGACCTAGAAGCATAAAATGGCCTTTTGAAACTTAAAAAACTAAGACTAGTATTTAAGACGCCCCTTTACCCTCCAAGTACGATTAAATCATAAACGTAGTAGTCATCGTTGCTAAATACTAATGCATCACCCAATTCCGCTCTCTCCAACTCAACCACGTAATAGGAAGCGCTGTATTCATTTCTAATTCTAACGAGATCGGTAGCCGTCAACGTTTGAAAGTTAGCTACTATTTCATCCTCAATATTAAAACCTCTTGAAGTAAAATGGTGGCCTTTATTAACGGCAACAATTCTGTCGTACCAGCCATGGAATCTATTAACGGGGCAGGACTTAAAGTTTATCACCATGGGCCTTCCCACTTCTAGCCAAAAGTCAAACCAAAACGGACTTGCTAAAAAAATATCGTTGTTAGCAGAATGTTCCTCTACCCAACGGACAAACTCTTCGCGCGAAAGCTCATCGGTTTGCACATCTTGCTGGGTATCTTGGCCCTGCCAAGCCTGATAGTTCATTCGACCTTGATTGGAAAAATTTGTAACCACGATCAACGGTACCAGCCCAAACATAACAAAACACCAAAAGTACAACGCTATTTTTTGATAACGGCTGACAAAATTATTTGCGAATCGATATAAAAAATAAGGTACAAACAAAAAGAAAAATAATGGAACCATGCTATCGCCTACCCTAAACGGGTAAAACTTTAACAGAACATAGAACTCTCCCATTCGCGCGAAAACACCTGCAATACAAAGAACAAACAAGGGAAGAAGATACACTAATATACTTTTTGCGTTGGTATTTTGCTGATCTTTGACAAGAACAAAGGTCAACGTTACAACAACAAAGACAGTACCAACCATTTTCAAAGGATAAAAAAAGCTGAACGGGTCCAAATGATGAGGACCTCTAAATAGCACTAAAAACTCATTAGGATCAACGGCATTAACCGGCGTATAATCCGCCTGGCCCGTACCAAGAAAGTTTAACGCAACAAATAATATGGGGAGGGAAAAAATAGCAACAGGAGCCCCGTACTGGACTAACATTTTGAGAGGCCGCCCATTTTGGTTATACAGTGCAAGAACTAAAAACGTATGAGCCAGAGTAGTATACCCGCCTACTAAAATATGGCCGTTAAGCGCGATACCCGAAAAAATTCCGGCTAAAAGAAAACGTTTCTTGAGAGAAAAACTCAAAGATAATATCGCACACATATAAGCAATATTTTTCTGCTCACTGCCGCCAATAATCCACTCATGAGCCATCAATGATTGGAAACAATAAGTGAGCTGGACAATCCCAACGAAGACAAAAAAAGGGGGTATTTTATTTGTTCTAGAAAAATGAAAAATTGAAAATACCACGCCACACCAGAGTACTAGGCGACTGCTCAACGCGACAAAGATTGGATCAGAGGATAGAGACCAAAATGCAGCAAGAAACATTGAGTACAAATAACTCAGACCTATGGTCGCCGTACCACCAACCGTCCAGTCTGCAACAAGAAACTCTGGCGATAACCAGCGTTTGGCTGGTATAAGATACACAGATTCATTACCGATCAAAGAGGGCGTAAAATGACCCACAGCAATAAAAATGATACTAAGGACATAGAAAAAATACCAAGCTTGAATGGAATCCAACTCCATAATGACTCTAATGGAGGCTGCCGTTTTTTTCATTATTATTATTATCCAATTAATTTGGCTAGTCGTATAAACAGTTAAACTATGAAACCCAGAATTATAGTCAATCCTAGCCTGGAACTATAGGTTTTTCGGACTCTAGGTCTGTAGTCATCGACTCTACTTTATAAAACTTTTAAATTGCATTGTAATTATATCAATAATTTAGCATTTAAAAATACGGCAATACGCCCAGACACTACTACTCTAAGAGTGGCACAGGGTATACATCATGAGCACCCAAAATGGATTAAATTCGGAATTTCCTCGCATTAGTAGTAGATTAACGATTATCAGCCCCTAGAATATACCGATAGTGTATTCCGTGGCAGTGTTAATAACGTGTGTAAAAGCTACTGACTAAGCATGAGCAACTCAATCATTATGTATGAAATCATATAATGTGGTAAAGAACACAAAAGAAGAGTTTAGAGCAGTAAATCTGAATGGTTATGATTAAAACGGAGATCTAAGAAATTAAGTGAGTCGACTTGGTCCGTGACACATGACCTACACTCGTAATATGACCTAGCACACGTTAAGTTAAGAACATTCATTTTCAATCGTATTTGAACGTACATCCAGATAATTAAAAGAGCTAANAAGATGGCATTTGAAATACCCTTTAATAAGCCTCCCGTCATTGGTACAGAAATGCAATACCTAGAAAAAGTATTTGCCGCTGATAAGTTTTCAGGTGACGGNCCCTTTAATCGCCGCTGCCANNAATGGATTCGAGACAGCNTAGACTGTNANAAAGTNCTCACNACNCCTTCNTGNACNGCNGCNNTAGAGATGTGNGCNATACTNCTCGAAATNAANCCCGGCGACGAAGTNATCATGCCCAGTTTTACTTTCGTTTCNACNGCCAANGCNTTNGTACTCCGNGGNGCCAAAATNNTTTTCGTNGANATNNGGCAAGACACNNTAAATATNGACGAGANTAAGATTGANGCGGCNATNACACCAAANACNAAAGCNATATGTGTTGTACATTATGCTGGGGTAGGGTGTGGGATGAGTGAGATTATGGCTATTGCTCAGAGGCACAATATTTACGTAGTAGAAGATGCGGCTCAAGCCCTTGCTGCTAGCTACAAAGACCGACCACTAGGTAGCATTGGCCATTTATCCACTTTTAGTTTCCATGAAACAAAAAACTTTAGTTGTGGGGAAGGCGGGGCACTGGCCATCAACGATTCATCCTTTTCTGATCGCGCCGCTATCATTCAAGAGAAAGGAACCAATCGCACCGCTTTTTTTGAAGGCAGAGTTGATAAGTACACTTGGGTTGATATTGGGTCTAGTTATTTACTGGGAGAGTTGCAGGCAGCCTATCTTATGGCTCAACTCGATTCAAAGAATAAAATCATAGAGGACAGACGCAAGAGCTGGGCTTTCTATCAGAACGCATTAACAGAGCTTGAAACCGCGGGGAAAATTGAGTTACCCAAGATACCGTCCCATTGCGACCACAATTCACATATTTTCCACATTAGAGTTGAAAATATTCACGAACGACGTGCTCTTCTCTCGCACTGTAAGAGCCGGGGGATTAGCTTAGTATTTCATTATATTCCTCTACATTCAGCCACTGCAGGGCTAAAGTTCGGAGAATTTCACGGTGAGGACCAGTTCACCACCAAAGAGAGCGAACGCCTAGCAAGATTACCTTTATTTTACGCCATGAGCGAAGTCGAGCGAACTAGAGTGATAGACAGTATTAAGGAGTTTTTCTAGTCGATCACTACTGCAGTTTACAGTGCAGCGCTTAGGTAAGAAGTAGAGTTTGATAATTTAGAATAGACCGCATTATCCAATCAGACTCTGAACACCTTTTTTGTCAGGAAGCCAAATATGGTAGACATACAATCAATAAGTACCGGACTTCAATTAGGTAATAATGGAATTTGGTATAGTGCAGATATTGAGACTATAAACTACCCCTCGGATGGTAACGATGCTTGTTTTACTGTTGAAGAGAATTCTTTTTGGTTCAAACATCGAAACAATTGTATTGCTTCTGTCGTAAAATCATTTCCTCCGGAAAACAATGGCACAATCTTCGATATAGGAGGTGGCAATGGATTTGTTTCTTTAGGCTTGGTCAATTCAGGATTCAATGTCGCTTTGGTTGAACCTGGATTAGAGGGAGCTTCTAATGCGAAAAACCGAGGTATCTCCAATGTCATATGTGCAACAATGGATACGGCTAAATTCAATCCAAACACATTACCTGCCGTCGGATTGTTTGATGTTATCGAACACATTGAAGACGAC
>JAESQG010000037.1 GCA_016765265.1 Pseudomonadales bacterium
AGCAGTGAAAAAACTGCAGCAGTCCGGACATATTTATGAAAAAGAGGGCGCCCTCTGGTTCCGCTCCACCGCTTTTGGTGACGACAAAGATCGCGTAGTGGTAAGAGACAATGGTCAAAGCACCTATTTTGCTTCTGATATTGCCTACCACATTAATAAATTTCAAAGAGGCTTTGATAAAGTAATCAATGTATGGGGGGCGGATCACCACGGCTATGTAGCCAGAGTAAAAGCAGCGTTATCGGCGTTGGATACAGACTCCGGCAAAGTGGATATTAGGCTGGTGCAATTCGCCATTCTTTATCGTGGCGCAGAGCGAGTACAAATGTCCACGCGATCTGGCTCATTTGTGACTTTAAGACAACTGCGTGAAGAAGTCGGTAATGATGCAGCACGATTCTTCTACGTCTTGCGCAAGTCAGAACAACACATGGACTTCGACTTGGAATTGGCCAAGTCCCAAAGCAAAGATAACCCCGTTTATTATGTACAATACGCCCATGCAAGAATCTGTCGAGTATTAGAGAGACTAGCTGAGCAAGGTAACGCTTGGGACCAGACTTTGGGATTAAATTCACTAGACCTGCTCACTACCGACCGAGAGCGCGATCTCGCCAAAAAGCTGGGCCAATATCCAGAGATTATAGAAAAAGCAGCGTTACAGCATGAACCTCATTTACTTGCACATTACCTGAAAGACCTAGCTGCGGATTTCCATACCTATTACAACGCTAACAAAATGCTAGTTGACGAAGCAGCTTTACGAAACGCGAGACTCAGTTTGAGCATTGCCGCTAAGCAAGTTTTGAATAACGGCCTATTATTAATAGGCGTGTCGGCTCCTGAATCAATGTAAGCTGTAACCATTCAAATATCGAACCCTAGCAATCTGCCCCTTAACAGCGCCGATCAGCCACCAGGAAAAGAACTTTGACTCACGACTTTGCAAAAAAACGCGCGCGATCAAAAGCACCCCGAGTAGCAAGCTGGGTATGGTTGTTTACCAGTGTTGTGACGGGTTTTTTTATTATCTTCATTTACTATCTGGTGGACATCGCACCAGAAGCCGATGACTTTACTCGTAAATTAGAGCGAGAGACTAGCCAGCACACTCAAGCTAAAAGTGTGACGCCTTTAACACCCTCAAGAGCCGAAGTCAGTACACCAGAGAGCAGCCCACGCTTGACCTTTTACCGTGAGTTGGCTCTCTTAAAAATGGTACCTCATGAGATAGGAGAGTTTTTCCCCCGCCTCTCAAAGGAAGAAAAAAAGCAAGAAGCTCGAAAAAAGCAAGAGACTCGAAAAAAGAAAGAAGCCCAGAAAAAAATCCAGGCCTCGAAAGAAAAATCGACTGCAAAGAATCAAGGCACCCTATCGCGCTACATGCTGCAAACAGGCTCTTTTCAAAGCTCATCTGATGCTGACCGTCGTCGCGCCGAGCTCATATTGATGGGTATGAATACTAAAATTCATACTGTCACCTTTACCAACGGCCAAACCTGGCATCGGGTTATCGTCGGCCCCTTTAGCGGGAAAAAAGCGCTGCACCACGCACAGGATCAGCTAACTCAGCTAAATATAGCGGCCGCCATACGCAAAATCGATTGACGCTACACTACCCACCCTTGAAATGCCATGGCAGGCCCCCAATGTAATGCAGTTCAGCAATATAGTGCAGGACAGCACCTTCTGACATAAACTGAGAAGTAGCGACTGACGGCACTAAAACCGATAGTTTTAGTCTTAAACTACCCAGGTCCAAGAACAGAACACAAATTCAACTTAGAGGATTTTCAGTGGAACAGTATCGAGGCACCACTATCTTATCCGTTCGTCGCAACGGCAAAGTCGTCATCGGAGGCGACGGCCAAGTCACTCTTGGCAACACCGTTATGAAAGGAAATGCCCGTAAAGTTCGCCGCCTATACAAAGATCAAGTCATCGCCGGTTTCGCGGGAGGAACAGCCGACGCATTCACCCTTTTCGAGCGATTTGAAGCTAAGCTAGAAAAACACCAGGGTCAACTGGTTCGCTCCGCAGTAGAATTAGCTAAAGATTGGCGCACCGACCGCATCTTGCGTCGCTTGGAAGCCTTGCTAGCCGTGGCCGACAAAGAAGCTTCACTAATTATCACTGGCAATGGCGATGTTATCGAGCCAGAAGAAGGGCTTATCGCCATTGGCTCCGGCGGCCCCTTTGCTCAAGCATCGGCCCGAGCACTGTATGAGAACACCGAATTATCCGCGAAAGAAATAGTAGAAAAAGGCCTCGCCATCGCTGCCGACATCTGCATCTACACCAATCACAATCGAACGATTGAAGAATTAGATTACGAAGGCTAAGAAACCGCCCGAAGAGAGAACAGTATGTCAAAGATGACACCAAAAGAAATTGTCCACGAACTGGACAAACATATTATCGGCCAAGGCGCCGCAAAGAGAGCAGTTGCCTTAGCCTTGCGCAACCGCTGGCGACGAATGCAGCTCGATGAAGAGCTGCGCAATGAAATATCGCCTAAAAATATTTTAATGATTGGCCCCACTGGAGTGGGTAAAACTGAGATCGCTCGCCGCTTAGCAAAATTGGCTCAAGCACCTTTTATAAAAATCGAAGCGACCAAGTTCACGGAAGTCGGTTATGTGGGACGAGACGTGGAATCCATTGTCCGTGATCTTGTGGACATGTCCATCAAGATGATCCGCGAAAGCGAAATGTCCAAAGTCCGTAGCCTTGCGGAAGATGCCGCTGAAGAACGGATACTTGACGCTCTCTTACGACCTGCTCGTACTGAATTCACCACAGAGGCAAACGACAGCCCTGCCGCAGATTCAAATAGCCCTGACTCTAGCACTCGACAAATATTTCGAAAAAAATTACGCGAAGGCGAATTAGACGATAAAGAAGTAGAGATAGAAGTTGAATCCGCCAGTGTGGGGGTTGAAATCATGGCCCCTCCCGGCATGGAGGAAATGACTAGTCAGCTGCAGAGTATGTTTTCCAGCATGAACTCTGGCCGTAAAAAAAGTCGTCGAATGAAGATTAAAGACGCCTTAAAACAAATTAGAGATGAAGAAGCCTCCAAACTTGTTAATGAAGAAGACTTAAAACAACAAGCGATTGAGGCGGTGGAACAAAACGGCATCGTCTTCCTAGACGAGATAGATAAAGTCGCCAAACGCTCTGAAACCAGCGGCACCGATGTGTCAAGAGAAGGTGTTCAAAGAGACCTCCTGCCACTCATCGAAGGCTGCACAGTTTCCACNAAATACGGCATGATCAAAACAGACCACATTNTGTTTATCGCCTCCGGCGCGTTCCACATGGCCAAACCCTCTGACCTCATTCCTGAGTTACAAGGTCGCCTACCCATACGGGTGGAATTAGAGGCCCTCACGCCCGATGATTTCCAGCGAATATTAACAGAACCCGACGCCTCACTCACAGAGCAATATCAAGCGCTAATGAAAACGGAAGGACTGACTTTGGAATTCACCAAAGACTGCATCCGCCGAATCGCTGAAGTTGCTTGGCAAGTTAACGAAAGCACNGAGAACATCGGTGCCCGGCGGCTNCATACAGTCTTAGAGCGATTATTAGAAGANGTCTCTTTTGATGCCTCAGACCTAGCCAAAAAACAAGATGGCCAAGCNATTGTAATTGATGGCAGTTATGTTGATAAACATCTTGGTGATTTAGCTCAAAATGAAGATTTGAGTCGCTATATCTTGTGACTGCAAATAATAGGTTTGGTTGCCAAGGCCCTCCAATCTAAATAGAGGGCCTTGGCAACCAAACAGGTCAAAACGTATAAGTTATACCCCCGCTACCTTCCAAATTTAACAACACACCCCCAGCTTCAGAACTGAAAGTACTTTGATAATAGGCCTTTAACCGACTTAAATTAAATACTGGAGATCCTAGCTTCATTTCTTCCGTGCACGAATAATTAGGTCCAACATTTGGCGCGTTATAAAGTTTCATATCCACCTGCACAGGCTCACTTTCATTAAACGAGCTATCTACAAATAAATGCCAGTTTTGCGCACAGTCGCCATGCGCAAACTTTAGAGCCAAATAATCCCCATCAATAGACCACTCAACAGCTTCGGTATGGGCATCGATAGATTCAAGATCAGTTGTAAAATCAATATCGAAAGCGCTCTTACCTTGTGGTCCCACAACTTCTGACAAGCTAGACTGAGCGGCAGACCATACCAAATGTCCATTGATGTAATGTAATGCGTCACCTTGTATCAGACTTCTAATTGCTCGATTAAGGCCTAGCCGCCAACTATTATATCTGTCCTCATTAATACTAAAGAAATCCTTCTCGACAAAACTGTTTGTCCCAGTATCAATATCATAAAACACCAAACCTTTCTCACCTGCGCCATCAATACGACGAGTAACGGGAAATGCTAGCTTGGTTCGCGCCGTAATAGAATTATGAACCCAAGCAATCGAATGATAGTCATAAGACGCACTGGAGTANGACCCGGCAGTTGAAGTCTCTACCAAGCTCGGGTTTGCTGGATCAGATACATCAAACAAGCTCACTTGTACATCCCAATTTTCACTCCTACCGATACCTAATAAAGTGTCCTCATCCAACAGTTGTAGATACTCAGAAAAACCAGGCATCTCCAACTCGCCAGCAATAAACGGATCAGCAGGGTTAGCCAAGTCCATTACGTACAGGGGATCAGTCTGCCGAAAGGTAACGATATACCCACGATCTCCCAAAAAGCGAACACCATAGATATCTTCACCCGGCTTACCTATTTTTTCAGGACGCAAGTCATTTGGAATGGTCGCAACCGTCGATAAAATTGGCAATAAATTCCCCGACTCACTTTCGATCGTGGACTCAGTTAAAATAGTTAGGGAGTGACTTATCTCCCCACCCGTTCGCGATGTGGTCACCACCCGTAAGGCACCGTCTTTTTCACTCATCCTAAAACTCGGCGTCGAGCCCCAACCCAAAGTTCCATCCACTTCACCGCTGCCGCGGTAAGTCGCACCATTTGATGTAAAGGCAAATTTATGGATCCGAATNTTGGGTTTATTATCCGAATAAATTGATTGATTTAAATAAAGCGCTTTGGTCGAAGCGTACAATCCACCATTGCTCGCCATCAAACAGCTAGAACTGGGTGCCACAGGATTGTCTAAGGAGATTGCGGTGATGGAAATAATGGAGGGTAAACTATTGTCATCTGTTGCCGGAGAAATGAGACAATTTTCGGCTAAAACAAGGTTTTGTTCTGTGGCTTCATTAACACTTAATTTTGGTAAGATATTATCTATTTTCAACCCATCAATTAGCGCCATATTGGATTCTTCTTGTTCACTGTCATGAGGATAATACCGAAAACCTGCAAGCAAGGGCGTATGCCTTGTCACAACATAAAGNACACCGTCCACCACTCGACTATCCACATAGTAGCCTTGCCATTCCAGTTTCGAGGTTTCCTCCAATGCAGTAGGATCATTAGCGTCAAAAAAGAAAATAGACGTCTTCCCACCTTCCCACTTTTCATTATCAGTCCAAGCATTCCGGCCATAAGTATAGGAAGTATTTAAACTGATTAGCTGTTCGGTATCGTCTTCTCGGTTCCCATGAAGATATAGTCCTTGGCTAGATAACCCTGTTTCCGAAAGCTCGATGCTGCTAACCCAATCTGCAGCTGCAGAGTTTTCCGATGTGCGATGAACATGAATTCGAGCAGGCTTTGGCGGCGGTGGAGCGTAAGGAGCAATTATCGCATCAGATTCCTCCAGTACAGTATTACCGGTAGCAAACCTACAGCACCAATTGTGCCTATCACCGGATTGTTCAACTGTGAAAATGTATTGGCCATCGTATTTCATCAAATCGGCTTCATCCACCCCAGTCTCAATGAGATTGGTTCCTGAAAAGTCTTGCGTGCTACCACTGGCATCCGCAAGAAAGCTACCGGATTCATCATTAAATATCCCTCCGGACTCAATGCTTTCTCTAACCGGCCCACTAGAAGAACTAGTGTTCGTTACACCTACTCGCCTAAAATTTGCCTGCACATGCTGAGTAAACTCCTCCGACGATCCGGCCGGCACCAACATCTTAGCAATAGCTCCCTGTTTGGGAGATTCGTCACTCCCCCCACAACCCGCCAAACTCAGCATCAAACCCAGAACCAAAGACAGGAATAGAACACCCCTAAATTTTTTAATCTTACTGAACATTTTCAATCCTCCTTGTATTTGATACACTCTACACAACAAATAAAGGGAATATTTCCCTTTATTAAATTCATAGTAAGTGGGATTTTTTCCCACGTCAAGTGCAAAGACGGATATTGAATACCTCATCACTTAATAAAGGCCCAACCTAAACCGCTGGGCAAGAGCATAAATTTCATCTATAACAGCTAAAGCAAAAACTAGATGTAAAAGGATGACATAAGACTATGAACACAAAAACAGCAACAAATACAAAGTCGACTAACATTCAATGGCATGATGGGAAGGTAACAGCAGAAAAGCGCATACAGCTAATGGGTCAAAAGGGAGCCACTCTCTGGTTCACGGGGCTNTCTGCCAGCGGCAAAAGCACCATTGCGGTAGAAGTAGAGCTAGCGTTACTGGAACAAGAAAAAGTAGCTTATCGCTTGGACGGCGACAACATTCGACACGGATTGAACCGAAACCTGGGTTTCTCGCCTGAGGACCGTCACGAAAACATCCGGCGAATTGGTGAAGTGACCAAACTCTTTGCCGACGCCGGAGTCATTTCACTATGTAGTTTTATTAGTCCCTACCAGGCAGACAGAGATGAAGTGAGGAGCATTCACCAAGAACACGGTATTCCATTCATCGAAGTTTACGTGGGCTGTCCCTTGGAAGAGGCAGAAAAGCGAGATCCTAAAGGTTTTTACAAAAAAGCACGAAGCGGAGAGATCAAAGGATTTACCGGCATTGACGCTCCTTACGAAGCACCCACTGAAATGGAAATCCACCTTCGAACTGACCAGCTTTCCTTAGCTGAAGAGTGTGATACGATTATTAAGTTTTTGCTGGATAAAAAATATATTTAGATAATTTTCAATGGGTTATATTAATTAATTCTCGCCACTACTCTAGCGTCCTACAAGGACGAGGAAATACGCTACCCCCTCGTCCTTAAACTTCTACTCCCTAGTATTTAACTATCTGAATCTAGCCACTCGAGCCCCCATTCACTAAATGAATACAGAGCATAAAAAATATAAATTTTATTTATTCCAATAAAATGACTATTATGCGCCTCAGTTAAAATGCTGTTCAAAACAATAGCACTTTAATATCTACCAGTTTAACGCTGAAAGGTAAAAAAACCGACCCACCTAAGAAGCTAACCACAGGGCCAACATCATGTCAGAGTACAAAAAACAAGTGAAGGAGCTCACCGCTCTTCGTAATGCTAACAAATCATGGGCTGCCATCAGCCCTGAATACGCCGCGCGAATGCGTCTACAAAATCGTTTCCTGACTGGTCTTGATATTGCTAAATACACCGCCGCTATTATGCGTAAAGATATGGACGAGTACGATGCAGATTCCTCTTCCTATACTCAATCTCTTGGGTGCTGGCACGGATTTATTGGTCAGCAGAAGATGATTGCCATCAAAAAGCACCATGGTGACACCAACAAACGTTACCTCTACCTCTCAGGATGGATGGTGGCAGCGTTGCGCTCAGATTTCGGCCCGCTACCGGATCAATCCATGCATGAAAAAACATCGGTTTCCGCATTGATCGAAGAGCTGTACACATTCTTGCGACAAGCAGATGCTCGCGAATTAGGTCACCTGTTTAAGGATCTAGATGAGGCGAATGAAAATGGGGGTGACGTTGCCGCAGTACAATCAAAAATAGACAACCACCAAACTCACGTTGTGCCCATTATTGCCGATATCGATGCCGGCTTTGGTAACGAAGAAGCCACCTACTTGTTGGCTAAGCAAATGATTGAAGCAGGTGCTTGCTGTATCCAAATTGAAAACNAAGTATCTGATGCAAAACAATGTGGGCACCAAGACGGAAAGGTCACTGTCCCCCATGAAGACTTCCTGGCAAAAATCAACGCCATTAGATACGCCTTCTTAGAGCTGGGTGTTAATGACGGTGTTATTGTGGCGCGCACAGATTCCCTAGGTGCGGGTCTTACTCAGAAAATCCCAGTATCTACTTCGGAAGGCGACCTAGCTTCACAGTACAATGCATTTTTAGAAACATCACCTGTTGCCTCTGCTGATGACGTCAACGAAGGCGATATGGTACTGAAGCAAAATGGCCAACTAGTAAAACCAGTTCGCTTACCTAACGGTCTTTATAAGTTTAAGGCAGACACGGGCATCGAGCGATGTGTCCTGGATTGCATCACTAGCTTACAAAATGGCGCTGACCTACTTTGGATTGAAACTGAAAAACCTCACGTGGGCCAGATCGCAGAAATGGTAAACGGCGTTCGCAAAGTCATCCCTAATGCAAAACTTGTTTACAACAATAGCCCATCATTCAACTGGACTTTAAATTTCCGGCAACAAGTATTTGATACCTGGTCAGAAGCGGGTAAAGACGTATCAGCCTATGTTCGCGATGGACTAATGAGCATCGAGTATGATGAAACTGCACTTGCCAAAGAAGCTGATGCCAAAATCCAATCCTTTCAAGCTGACTCGGCTCGAGAAGCAGGNATTTTCCATCACTTGATCACGCTACCCACCTACCACACAGCGGCATTATCCACGGATACCTTAGCTAAAGGTTACTTCGGTGAAGAGGGCATGTTGGCCTATGTTGCTGGCGTACAACGTAAGGAGCTGCGCCAAGGTCTTGCCTGTGTTAAACACCAAGACATGGCNGGCTCTAACATCGGTGACGATCACAAGGGATACTTCTCTGGCGAGCAAGCATTAAAAGCATCAGGCAAAGACAATACCATGAACCAGTTCGACTAAACTTTTATTCCTAAGTAGCTGTAGTCTTTCAACTGTTATAGGTTCATAGGTTCATAGGTTCATAAGTTCATAAGTTCATAAGTTCATAGACGGCTAGACTTCAGATATGGAGGCTAGCCGCTTTTTTTTGCGCTACTGTAATAACAGCGACTAACACCACTCCTAATTAATGATAGGAAACATATCGTGAAGTTTATTCTGAGCTTGCTAACCCTAACGATCTCCTGCGCGATTTCGGCCCTAGAACCTGTGGACCTAGAACCTGTGGACCTAGAACCTGTCAGTATTATTTATATGATTGGTGATGGCATGGGTCCCGCCTACACTTCAGCTTATCGTTACTATATAGACAACCCCAATACAGAAGTCATTGAACAAACGATATTTGATGAGTTATTAGTAGGAATGGCCAGCACTTATCCCAGAGATAATACGCTCGTAACGGATTCTGCCGCCGCCGCCACCGCACTTGCAACAGGCTATAAAACCAATAATGGGATAGTGGGCTTAGGCCCCGACCTAACACCTTTGCTCACATTATTAGAAAGAGCAAAGGAATTGGGCTACAACACTGGACTGGTGGTCACCAGCCAAGTCAATCATGCCACCCCAGCCAGTTTTATTGCCCATATTGACAGTCGCAACAAATACAACGAAATCGCCGATCAATACTTAGATCATCGTATTGCAAGTCGACTCAAAATCGACTTGATGCTGGGTGGAGGTCTTATGTACTTCCAGCGAAAAGACCGTAATTTGTTGGCTGAATTTGATGAATTGGGCTATCAAATCATTACTGATTACAGGAAATTAGTCTCCTTGAAAACACTACCTGTAATAGGTCTGTTTGCACCAAAAGGTATGCAGCACGCTATCGATAGTGATGATAAAATAAGATTGGCCACGATGACGAATAAGGCTTTATCGCTGCTGGACGAAAAGCCTTTCTTTTTATTGGTCGAAGGCAGTCAAATCGATTGGTGTGGCCACAGCAACGACATCGCTTGCGCCATGGCGGAGGTTCATGACTTTGCCGAAGCATTAAAAGTAGCAAAACAATATGTGGAGCAACACCCCAACACTCTATTAGTGGCTACGGCCGACCACAGTACCGGTGGTTTAAGCCTAGGTTCAAACGGTAAGTATCTTTGGCAAGCTAGCATAGTGCGAGAAATACATGCCTCAGCTAAAAGCCTTACAAAGACTCTACTGGCTAGCCCCAATACTTGGCAAAATATCTGGCTACGGGAAACAAAAATATCGTTATCACCAAAATCGCAAGAAGACTTTCAAACAGCAATTGACGCCTGGGATGCGATACTCAAAACTGAAGGCAAGAACAACTTAATTGAAAAAAAGGTCAGTGCGATACAGCAAATTGTAATTAAGCTTATCAACCAACACTCTCACACCGGCTGGACAAGCAACGGCCATACTGCCGATGATGTACAGATTTTCAGCATGGGAAGAAGTCGTGAGCTTTTCTTCGGCAGCATGGACAACACCGATATCGCAAAAAAAATATTCACTATTCTCGAATAGCAGTATCTATATTTTAGAGTGAGAAACACAAAACGAGGATCAAAGTAGTATTAGTAGGAAGTACTTTTAGCTAAATATTTTTCTTCTAACGCGAGCAACCCTTTCTTCGTAGCAAGGGAAATGAATAACACTTGCGGTACCTTGGTCTGTTTGCTCCAACAAATATGTCCACTGTTCAGTAAGATCATAGCCAGCAAACTCATCATCCACCATTGCCTCAATCTCACACCCAAAATGCATACAGCCAACAAAGGTGTAGCGTCGTCCAGTGGCAGTTTCATACCAAAGGTCTATTTGATGCATTTTACAGCCATGCAATGGACAGCAACCAGTTGTTAATCGATTGCGTCGAGCGGTTCTCGTTTGAATTCTCATGACGCCAATTAATACCCAGTGAATTAATAAAAAATAGCTCTTAATTCTCACCCAGCTGACAATACTGCTGTAAAAATATTAAAAAGTAAATTGCCAATTACTCCTCTAACCTTTTATTTCGAGTTTTTACCCCACACGTGAGATCATATTCTACAAGTACAGCTGGTAGCGACTCGCCATTAGATTTAGTTTTTTTAAAAACACTACTTTTATATGACCATTACAAGACTTGATGAGAAGAAGGATCAAAAAATTGTGACCCCAGCATGGAGCTATAGTAGCTCATTATGTATCCCCTGGTTAATATAAGGATGAGATATATAGCAGTGATAATGTTGATCGATATTAGCTATTATGGATATTTTACAATTTCGCGAATTCACTCAAATCATTTTTTTCATTCGAATATGTTCAAAACACCTAGTTTGTATTATTTTTCATCCGATTTAAAAAATGTATCTCCTAGTTAAAAAATAAAAGTTAACCACAATCGTCATCTTTGTCCTAGAATTACAGATAGTTAGTTTGCAATTAGTGATAATTATTGATATTAAATTGATTCCCATCCACGCGGTGAATAGAGTGATTTGAGTTCTGTGGAAATCTATCACTGAACATCAAGATGCTGTAATTTTAAGCTGAAAATCCGCTAGCGATAATATCACCTTAACCTCACAGGCGGCAAAATCGAGTTGAAAGGAAAACCAATGCTGTTGAAGCCACTTCTAGTTGTGTTGTGCATAGGATGTATGGCGATTACAAATTTAGCTTTTGCCGATGCGAAATCGTTCAGTCAAGCTGTAGATGTGTACATGAAAGGATTCAAGGAGTGTGTTGATGCCCACGCTGCCCGCGGGGGAAACATTGCCATTGCCAAGAAAAAATATAAGGCCTACCTTGCCTACAAAGACCAAGCTGCTGCAATTGACCAATCTATATTAACCTCCGACCGACGATCATTACAGAAAAACCAACGCTACTGCGAAAAAGCCTATGAGAACATTCTCATTGCTGAAGCTGAACCTATTGTCAAAAAAGGGATTAAAGCCTGCGAACAAGCCAAAAGCGCATTTGGAACTGGAAATTTGCAAGAAGCAAAAATAAAAATAGATCTTTTTGACCAACAAAATACTGAAGCGCTTAGCATTACAGAAAATATTCTCGGCATCTATTCCATTGCCAGCAAAGTGCGAGTATGCAATAGAATCAAGGCTAAAATTCTTCTAGCTGAAAAGGGCTTTCAGGTTGAAGAGGAAGAATCGCAACTGGTTATTGGGCAACTAATCGATGCCAACAACCAATGTAACAGTGCCAAAAGTTTATCCAACAAACCAGGCGACAAACTGAATAACATTGACAAGATTCAAAAATCACTTAACAAAAGCAGAGCACTATCCAAGGCAGCAAAAAATACTCTGAGGCAATAACTGCCATGAATAAGCACCCGGATAGAGACTCGAGCAAGCAAATGGCATTATTGTTTGATAAAGCCTCCGTCTGTGCGCTCAGTGTTAGCACCTCATTAAGCAAAGCCCGTGCAAAAAAATCAACCGCAGAAAAATCTATTGATGCAGCTTCCGCAACTGCAAAAAAAGCCTATGATAATTGCCTGGCTGGTGAGAGCTTAGTGACAGGGAAATTAGTTCAGTATAAAAACCTAGATGAAGCTTTGAAGTATTACGATGAGGCGAAAAAATACAGGCAAACCGCCCAAAAACACCCTGGTGGGTTACTTGCAAAAAAATACTCTAAATGGGCATCCAGTAAAAAGTATCGGCACCTTATAAACAAAACAAAGACCTGTGAAAAAACCGTTACTACACAACATAAATTGCGAAAAACGGAATATAGCCAGCAGAAGGATAAGAGAGAATTAGAAAAAGCAGAGGCTCGACGCAAACTTCTAGAAGATCAGCGTAAGGAAAATGAGGCCAAGACCAAGCGCCTCGAGGAAGAAAGAGCCGCGCGAGAACTTGCTGAAGCCGAACAAAGAGCAAAGGATCAAGCTGAAGCAGAAAAAAGAAAATCGGGCCGTAATGCTCCAGTCCGATCACGCTCTAAAAACTCATGGACTGATTTAGTCGGGGATTCAGACGAAGAGGATGATCTATTCGAAGAGGATGATCTATTCGATGAGGATGAGGAAGGTGAGGATGAGGAAGGTGAGGATGGTGAGGAAGATGACGATTTGGATGACGATGAGTAGAAGCCGGCATTCGATGANTAGGTAGTAGGAAAAAAACCCGCCATAGCTAGCGGGTTTTTTACTATACGAGACATGCTCTTTAAAAGGAAAAGTGATCTACCTCCATTTCCATCAAACATGAAAGACCGCCTTCAATAGCGGCTTTGTGCGCTAAAGTACGGGGCAATATCCTGCGAAAATAAAACTGAGCCGTTTGTAGCTTGGCCTTGTAAAAACCCTCTTCATCAGTACCTTCGGCTAATTTCCCTGCTGCAACAGCCGCCATTTGCGCCCAGATAAAAGCAAGCGTGATATAACCAGAATACATTAGGTAGTCTACCGAAGCCCCACCCACTTCATCCTGGTTTTGCATTGCCGCCATCGCCACCTGGGTTGTGACCTCAACCCACTCTGTAGTAAGACTATTGAGCTTTTCTGTTAACTCTTTTATTGCCTCATTTTCAGCATTGTCCTTACAAAAGCTCTCAATCATCTCCGTGAAATTACGCAGCAGCCGACCTTGAGTCAATAAAACTTTACGACCTAACAAATCTAGAGACTGAATACCCGTTGTGCCTTCATATAGCGTAGATATACGCGCATCACGAACAATTTGCTCCATTCCCCACTCACTAATAAATCCATGACCGCCAAATACCTGAACACCGTAATTGGCAGCCTCTAAACCAGTTTCAGTTAAAAAGGCTTTGGCAATCGGAGTTATAAAAGCCATCAAGTCATCCGCTACCTTAACTTCCTTTTCATCTTTGGACATAGCAATGATGTCTGCCAGGGTGCAAAGATAGTAGCATAATGCACGACCGCCTTCGGCAATCGCTTTTTGAGTCAATAGCATGCGCCGCACATCGGGATGCACGATAATCGGGTCGGCATCTTTATCTGGATTTTTTGGTCCACTCAATGAACGCATCGCCAGACGATCTTTCGCATACTGTAGCGCACCCTGAAAAGCAGTCTCGGCGGCACAGACACCTTGTAGCGAGGTACCAACTCGGGCAACATTCATAAAGGTGAACATACAATTAAGACCACGATTTTCAGACCCAATCAAAAAACCTTTGGCATTGTCAAAATTGAGCACACAAGTGGCCGACGCTTTTATACCCATNTTATGCTCAATAGATCCACACGTTAAACTGTTCCGCTCACCAACCGAACCACCATCGCCAACATTAAACTTAGGAACAATAAACAATGAAATCCCTTTCGTTCCCTTTGGTGCACCGGGTAAACGCGCCAAAACAATATGCACAATATTTTCCGCCATATCGTGCTCACCAGCAGAAATAAAAATTTTCGTGCCATTGATACTATAACTACCGTCACCATTATCTTCAGCTTTAGCTCGCACTAATCCTAGATCAGAACCGCATTGAGGTTCCGTCAGGCACATAGTACCTGTCCATTGACCTGAGATAAGTTTGGTTAGATAGATTTTCTTTTGATCTTCAGTCCCGTGNGACTCTAGAGTCGCAACTGCGCCCTGACTCAAACCGGGATACATACTCCAGGACCAATTTGCAGAACCAACCATTTCACTTACCACGGAGCCTAGGGACGAGGGTAAACCTTGGCCTCCATATTCCGCCCCCCCCGAAAGTGCCGGCCACCCACCTTCCACAAATTTTACGTAAGCTTCTTTAAAACCTTTTGGTGTAGTAACAACCCCCTCATCCCACTGACAACCTTCTTGATCTCCACTCTGATTTATTGGCGCTAACTCATTCTCCGAAAACTTTGCTCCTTCTTCGAGTATGGCATCGATTAACTCACGATTAACTTCATCACCACCCGTCAGTTTCTTATAGTGATCTTCAATCCCCAGCAACTCATGCAATACGAATTGAATATCTCGAATAGGTGCTTTATATTCTGGCATAGTGGGTTCCTTAAATTAATGTTTTCAAATAAATTCTGGATGCGCATAAAAGAATGGATTATTAATAGTTTGTTGACTTAAGTCGTTTTTTTGCCTAAATAAGACGATCANACAAAATTCGAAACGAACTGTACTCGAATCTATTCCTTATTAAAATATAACATAGCTCATATCAAAGACATCGCTCACAAAATAAATGACTCAGAAAATAAATAACTCATTCGACCTTCCCAATCCCACGCAAGATCAAATAAAACCGTACTATGTAGCTCAGCACCCTAGAAGACCTTACAATAGAGCCATTTCAGCCATTTCAGCCATTTCAGTTACAATAATTAACAAAGCTTATGTCTATTTGGCCTTACTATAACGTCACAATGATAAAAATGGCATATAGAATGTGCCTCGATAAGGAGGAGATGACTGTTTTTACCCTAAAAGGCCCAATCCACCCCACCCTGCAACTGCAATAATGCGCTATTTTTTTGAGAAAGGTCATCCAACCCCGTGCTAATGAGGACAGCTGCCAAACCAAAGACAATATTAACTCGCCAGATCCTTATTGCGTTTACATGCTGCCTATTCGCGTTAATGCCCTATTCGCCTGCCATCGATGCCGCAACACTGATAAACCATTCTACTGGTGGAGACATCAATGACACCGGCGATTACCACTATAATGACCCCACCTTTTCCGCTTCAAGTGAATGGAGCTTACTAATTTCCACAGATAAACCACGGATCAGAATTCTGTTTCTTTATATCGATACAGTGAGAGCGCGATACTCTATTGATGATATTGATGTAGCAATTTCAAATCTGATTCAGCAAACCAACAATGCCTATAAAGAAACAGGTATCGAGGCTACTGTAGAATCTGCCCATGTCGGTGCTTGGCCATTCGATAATGATAGTCAACTCGCTGCCATGACTGCACTGGAGGTTTTCACCGAATTAAATCAGTGGATGAATAGCGCTTTGTGGGCTCATGAAGGGTTAATGCACCAGTACAACGCTGATGCTGTTTTTCTAGTGGACATCAGAGACAATAACGATAATTTTTGCGGTTGGGCAAACATCGACACAAAAGCAGGACTAGAAAACAAGGACAGCAGTAATTCATACGGGTTAATTCGACTAGGTAGTGGCTGCGGTGTCACAGCGGCTATACTTGCCCATGAGCTGGGACATCTGTTGGGCTCAGCACACGGTTATGACAACTTACTAACATCCACGTCACCGATAGGACATGGCATTATATGCGACGGGCGCTCAACTATAATGCACCCCAGCTTTCCAAAACATCTCATCTTTTCTAATCCAGTGTTGTTACGCGGAGGTGAAATTTGCGGTGACACTCAATACGCCGACAACGCCAGACTTTTTATTGAAAATACCGTGCTATTAGCGGATAAACAACTGTATCCATTGCCCTCAGCTAATGTCACCCTTATATTAAATAACGCCTTTGACTCTTCCGGTCAGCTGGCCAAAGTCACCTTTTATCGCAGCGGGATTGTTGATGATAAAGCACAAATACAGTGGCATTACAAAAACCAGAACATACAANATATTGCGNCACTAAACGGAGGGATTGTCACATTTGAACCTGGGGAAATCGAAAAGACGGTAGACATCCCTACCCCTACATTTTTAAACTCAGACAATCCGCATTTTTTGATTTACTTGCGTAACCCTCACGGTGTCTTAGCCGACCCACGGGAGCTTTTGATTGTTGGTGGAGAAACCATTCAGAATCCAGTGAATATGAATTTCTTGGTGGAAACCAATGGGCTCACTATCACCTTAAATAATACCAGTAGCTACGCCACCGACACCGACACCGACACCGAAATTGTAACTCTCCGATGGACTATAAGCAGTGTCGGCCTCGACTACAATTATCAATCATCAGAATCGAGCTTTTCAACTGATGTTATAGAAGCAGGGATATATCAAATCAACTTAACGCTAATCGATACTGAGGGTATAGAATATTCAAGAACTGTGGAAATTATAGTAGAGGGCGTTACGGCAACCACGGTTCCTCGTACCCCTACCCTAACTGAAGATTTTGTACCTAGTGCTGGAGGTGGAGGCGGCTCCTTTAGCTTCCTCTTCATTGGCCTGATAGCAACGGGATTATTCAGAAAGTCACGCCGTCAGATTAAGCAGCCCGCCCACGGGCTCCGCTTCATTTAACACCCCTAGCTCTACTAGTCGGGCCACCAAATCACTGCTATCAGTCAGCCCCAATTCATCCCTATCATTCTTTTCACTCTCGGGTGTACCTAACAGTGTCGGAGATTCAGCTTTTGAGTTATCACCAGCACCCTCTACGTCACCGACCTTCGCATCAGAGTCTTCCTCTGCGGTAGACTCTTCCTTAGCCTCCTTAAGCTCACTTTGTTTCGCCGTCAAAATGTCCGCCCGTGCCTCTACTGACATCTGGTCGGCCTGTGCCGCCACTCGACGGTCCTGAGCGGAGGGTTCTGCTGGAGCTAACGCGGCAGCTTTAATTTTTGCTGCTTTTTGCAATGTCCGTGCTGGATCATCAGCGACTTTTGAAGTGCTGATTTTAACCTCTCCACCAACAGCGTATCGACGCCCATCCGGGCCAGCTTGAAACTCATACGAAGGACTACCAGCAAAGGAACCACCAACTGCCGCATGTGCAGCTTCATGCTGGCGGACTTCGGTGTCCCTCACTTTCAGCTTCTGTATTTCAGCTTGATCCTGTTTAAGTTTTCGCTGCTCTAACTCATTTTGAGTTTGCTGCTGTTGTTCGGTCTCCTTTTTGGAAAAATCATTGGACTCCGAGGATTGTTGCGACGGATCATTGTGAGACGAATCAGACTTCGGCGTTTCATCAACGGACGAAAAAACTTTACTATCGTTTTCTTCTTCGCGATGATCCACAACCGGTTGAGACTGCGTAAGCGAAGTCACCTGATTAAATGGATGTGCACCTTGTATATTCACGGTAGTCACCTTCTAAGCAGTCGGCAAAATGCAGTCAGCAAAATTAGGATCATGCTCTCATATCCAACAAGCTACCCATGGTATCTCCAGAGGCCTTAATGACCGCCGCCGATGCCTTCACTTGCAACTCATTAAGCTTCATATCAACTGCAGTTTCCGCAAGATCACCGATATTAAGACCCTCATCGGAAGAAATTGTTGCGATATCTTTTGCGTTTTTTTGTAAGCCTTCCATGCCACGCTGAATACCCTGCAATCCTGCTCCCATTACAGAACCTACGTTCATGGCTATATCTCCAAATAACTAAAGAATCTCCAAATAACTAAAGATTAGGATTAAATGAATCCCAACAATCAGTATAGGCAGAATCTTGCCGGTTGGTCAGGCTTTAAGCGCAAATAATAGGAATTTAATTTTTTAATTCCTATTATTTATAACGCCAGTAGATATTAAAATTATTAATTATAATAGAGGCTCTGATTAGCTATTTTGGGCTCCAACTTAAAGGCTACCAGCACCCAAAAGAGCATCAACCGATAAATACTGCATCGCTTCAAGGCCAGTGGCATTTTCTAGATGGGGCACTTCCCCGAGAAACGGCGCTGGTATCATAGCCTTCAGGTACTCCACGTTTTCAACCCCTCGACTCATCTGAGAATCAATTCGATTGGCTACCCATCCAGCCATGAGCAACCCATCGTTTCTAATGGCCTCCACAGTCAAAAGCGCATGACTGATGCATCCAAGTCGAATCCCAACAACCAAAATCACCGGGGTTTGTAGCTGTATGGGCAGCGCTGAAATAAACTCTCTTTCATTTAACGGGACGCGCCATCCTCCGGCGCCTTCTATTAAACATACATCCCCTTTTTTCATTAACGCGCCACGACAGTATCCCTCTAACTGAGCAGCGGTCACACGCCGCCCTTCTTCTTCGAGCGCGATATGGGGCGCAATAGCTGCTGCCATTTTAACGGGGTTTACTTGATCGTAGGGACACTCCAGTGACATGGCTTCTATAAGCGCTAACGCATCATCATTGCGTAACCCCTTATCCGTCATCTCACAGCCTGCCGCTATGGGTTTTAATGCTAAGGTTGACAGGCCTTTCTGATTCAGAGCATGCAGCAATCCACAAGCTACCAGCGTCTTACCCACATCGGTATCAGTACCCGCAATAAAGAATTTTTTATTCATTAGTCTATCCACACGTAAGAAGCATTCATGCCAATCGCTCCGAAATAAAGTCCCCTAATGCCCTTAAGAAAGATTCGGGGTGGGACAAGGAAGGAATATGGCCCGCCCCTCGCACCACAACAACACAACACTTTTCATTTAAAGCCTCAACGGAAATCACCATGTTACGAGAAACAACATTATCATTCTCGCCAAACAGATAAAGAGAGGGAACCGTCAAGGACTGTAGTTCTGACCGCAGGTCTGCATCTCGCAAAATAATCAAACCTTGTCGTAACGCCTGCTGAGCCGGTTGCCCGTGAAACAACATAAGCTCTTTCAATTTACTCACATCTTCACCATAGGAGTCACTGTCTTTACATTGCAAAGCTAAAAACCGAATCAGAGCCCCCCTCCAATCTTCAGCAACTAAACCAGAAAATCTATCCAATAAATGCCCAGCCATACCCTCAGGCCAATCATCACCCTTGCAAAATTTAGGCGTTGAACCGATATTCACTAAACCGGTCACTCGATCAGGATGATCCGCTGCAATTTTTAGTGCCACTAGCCCCCCCAAGGACCAGCCCAACCAAACGGCATTGTTAGGTGCTACTTGCAACACCTGCTCACAGATACTCCTTAAGTCATAGTTACCGCTGGGCAAGGGACTACGCCCCATACCGGGCAGGTCTATTACCGTTACATTAAACTGCTCCAACAACTCAGGCATCACACTATCCCATAAGCCACTGTGCAGACCCCAGCCGTGTAACAACACCAGGTTTTTAACTTCCTTAAGTTTGCGATTGGTGCAGAGAAAAACGTCGTGATAAGGGACAAGTGACAAAGTAATTTACCTACTGATTTAACTACTGATTTAACTACGGCTAGTCTAGAACTAGAGATGGTCTAGAACTAAAAACAGTAATGTTACGCAACGAGACTGAAGCCAGCTGCCACCGCATCAAGTAACGCATCAACATCTTGCTCTTCATGCAAACTGTTTAAAGTAATACGCAACCGGGCGGAACCCTTAGCTACCGTAGGTGGCCTGATGGCGGTCACCCAAAAGCCTTTACGCCATAAATGTTCGCTGATAGCTAACGCTTTATCTGCATCACCCACCACCAAAGGCTGAATAGCAGTATTAGAATCCATTATTGGCAATGAAAGCTGTGCTGCGCCCAAACGAAAGCGTTGTATCAATTGATCTAGCTTTTCTCGACGCCATTCGTCTCGCTGAACGATTTTAAGGCTCTCTAAAGTTGCTGCTGCTAACGCCGGGGGCATCGCTGTTGTATAAATATAGGTACGAGCAAACTGGATAAGCGTTTCAATTAAAGCGCTGCTACCCGCAACAAAAGCACCGCTAGTACCAATGGCTTTACCCAAGGTCGCCATATAAACGGGAACGTCCTGCTGTGACAGCGCTAACTCGTTTAGTGTCCCACTACCACCCTCTCCGAGACATCCGAATCCATGGGCATCATCTACCATCAACCACGCATTATATTTATCTGCCATCGAACTAAGATCACAAAGAGGCGCGATATCCCCATCCATACTAAAAACGGTATCGGTTACAATCAATTGACGGTGAGGGTCTTTTGCCTTGGGGTTCTTGGGATTAGTCGCTTGCTTTAACTTTTTCTCTTTTTGCAGTAGCACTTCAAGACGAGCAACATCATTGTGATGATAGCGCTTAAAACTAGCGCGAGAAGCCAAGCCGCCTTCTAGCAATGAAGCATGATTAAGCTTGTCTTCGTAAACACTATCAGTTTTCCCTATGAGAGCCGTAATGGTACCCATATTTGCCATGTAGCCGGTAGAGAATAGCAGCGCCCGCTCTCGCCCGGTGATTTCCGCAAGGGACTCCTCTAATTCTTGGTGAACACGGCTATGGCCACACACTAGATGCGACGCTCCACTTCCAACGCCGTAGGCATCTAACCCTCGCTTAAACGCCTCGATTACTTGAGGATTATTAGCCATTCCCAAGTAATCGTTACTACAAAACGACAATAACTCTTGTCCATCGCATTGCACGCGAGCGCCCTGAGGCGATGCTATTATTTTAGGTTGACGATAAAGATGTTGCTGCCGACGTAACTCAAGACCAGCAGCTAGATTGAAGGCGTCACTCGTCATAATCGCTCTCCACAGTAGTACTCCCGAAGCATTTAACTTGCCTTTTCTATGGACTCTTTTTTTACTGCCATTGCATCATAAAAAAGAGGGTTGACTTGATTCCCCTTCAGTTCAGCCATCAAGTTAGCTGCATCCTGCTCTTCAGTGCGCTCAGTTTCCAACGCCAGAGGCTTAATGCCCAGTTTTTGGAAGAGTGCTAGATCATTGTCTTCTTCTGCATTTTCGGTGGTAAGTAATCTATCGCCGTAGAAAATAGAATTGGCACCCGCCAAGAAACACAGCGATTGCATTTGCTCATTCATGGCTTCGCGACCCGCAGACAAACGCACGAAAGANTCCGGCATCATAATTCTAGCCACAGCAATAGTACGAATAAACTCAAAAGGCTCAAGCTCCTCTTCCGCCTCAAGTGGNGTACCTGGNATTTTCACCAACATATTAATGGGGACACTCTCAGGNTGTTGCGNCAAGTTAGCCAACTGCATTAGCAGTCCCGCGCGATCCTGACGGGATTCACCCAAGCCGAGAATACCACCGGCACAGACTTTCATCCCAGCTTCACGCACATATTGCAGGGTGTCTAATCTATCCTGATAAGTCCGAGTGGTAATAATGGAGTTATAATATTCGGGAGAGGTATCGAGATTATGATTGTAGTAATCCAACCCTGCTTGTGCCAAAGCCTCCGCCTGCTCCGTNGACAGCATACCCAGGGTCATACAAGTTTCCATCCCCAGGGTCTTTACTTCATTCACCATTTTCAATACATAAGGCATGTCTTTTTTCGTGGGAGAACGCCAAGCGGCCCCCATACAGAAACGCGTGGAGCCTTTTTCTTTTGCCTTTCTGGCTGCTTGAAGGACTTTTTCAACTTCTAGTAATTTCTCTTTTTCCAGGTCCGTGTTGTAGTGACCGCTCTGAGAGCAATATTTGCAGTCTTCGGGGCAAGCTCCGGTTTTAATACTCAATAACGTACTCATCTGTACTGCATTCGGATTATGATTGGCCCGATGAACAGTCTGAGCCTGAAACAATAAATCATTAAAGGGTAAAGCGAACAACGCTTCAATCTCTTGCCGGCGCCAGTTATGCCTTAGGGTATCGGCATCATTGTTAACACTCATTGTCATGGACAATTTCCTTTGAAATTTGAAATTAAAATTAGCAGTTGCGGGAGGGGGATCGCTTGTTTTTTAATGTTACCAATGAAGACAATGATGTCAACCAAAACACGTAACAAAGGTTTACTAATGAATGATTACTAGTCGATCCATTTTCGATTTAACTCTCAAGCCATTGAAATATAACGGAGTCTGCGTTCTTTGCCGAGATAACTCAGGATTAGCTCGGGATCTATGTCACTCTTGCGAAGGCGATCTACCCTTCTTGCATCCTCTNCAAGTTGTCTGTCAGCGCTGTGGTGTCGCTCTCAACCCATTGAGTCTCGGTCCAAGTAGCAACCAGCCCAATTTACACTGCGGAGTATGCCTTAAGCAGCCGCCTTACTTTCACCAAACCATTGCCCTAATGGAGTACACCCATCCCGTAGATGCCATGATACGGGCATTAAAACTAGGCCACGAGTTTCAGTACCTCAATGTGCTGTGCCTGCTATTGGGTAAATATCTCACTGAACTCTACCAACACACCCCAAAACCCAGTGCTTTAATAGCCGTCCCCCTACATCGCTCAAAACTGGTGGCGCGGGGATTTAACCAATCGCAAATGATTGCCTCCAAACTCTCAAAACATCTCGCCATCCCCGCCCTAAACCGTGTCTGCCTCCGACACAATGCAGCCGAAAGACAGTCGGGATTGGACGCACAACAGCGACGACGCAATCTATTAGGCGCATTTAGCCTCACGCCAATGGGAATGAAAACACTGAAACAGCACACTCATGTGGCAATCGTTGACGATGTGATGACCACAGGCTCAACAGCAAATGAACTCGCTAAGATATTGATACAAGGCGGCGTTGATCACGTGGATGTAATTTGTTTTGCCAGAACGGGCTTGAATCAATGATTGGTATCTTTTTAAGGATTTTGGCCGCGACATTCAGTAAAATCAGCCACACTAAAGTTACAACGCTCAACCATTGACCATACCCCTATGATTTTAAAGACACTCCTATGCAAAAACAGGACATTGATGATCGAACTTACAGATAGCACCGCGATAGCAGAATTTATCATAAACCAAGAAAAGGCAGCGGATAATGCTGACGCCTGAAGACCTATCCGCACTAGCAATAACCCTGAAATTGGCTGGGCTCTCCACTATTATTCTACTACTAGTGGGTACGCCCATTGCCTGGTGGCTATCTAAATGCAAAAAAGCCTATAAAGCCGCTATCGAAGCTATCGTTGCATTGCCCTTGGTGCTTCCCCCCACCGTGTTAGGTTTTTATTTACTGCTCACCTTTGCTCCCAGCAGTCCCGTTGGTTCTAGCTGGTTTGCGCTCACCGGACAGAGTCTGGCTTTTAGCTTTGCTGGCTTAGTGGTGGGTTCCGTTATTTACTCCTTTCCATTCGTGGTACAACCCTTACAAAATGCTTTTGAAAAAGTACCACAGCAACTACTTGAAAATGCGGCCATGATGGGTGCCTCGCCACGAGACCAGTTTTTTAGTTTAGTTGTGCCCACTTGCTCGCGGGCATTTTTGACGGCTAGTATTCTGGCATTCGCTCACACCGTAGGAGAGTTCGGTGTTGTATTGATGATCGGAGGCAACATACCAGGGGAGACACAGGTAGTCTCCATCGCCATCTACGAACATGTGGAAGCCATAGAATATACCCAAGCCCACCAACTAGCAGCACTTCTCCTAGTGGGCTCTTTTCTAGTGTTGTTATTTACCTATTGGATTAACTTTAGGGGTAAAAATAAATCATGGCATTAACTGTTTCCGTGAACGCCGCCAAAAGTGGCCTGGCTCAACCCACATTACATCTATCGGCAGACTTGAGCTTTGAAGAGGGACACTGTACCGCCATTCTAGGACATTCGGGCGCAGGTAAAACAAGCCTACTGCGCTGTATCGCTGGACTGGATCACTATGAAGATGCCCACGTACAATATGGCAAAACGATCTACGAAGGTAACGGGATTTTTATCCCCCCTCACCGCCGACGTCTAGGGTTCATTTTTCAACACCACAATCTCTTTGAACACCTCTCTGTTATTAACAACCTTCGCTACGCTATAAAACGCAGTCCTCGGTTAGACAACGCTGACACCCTTGACGAGGCGGCAAATACTTTTCAGATTAAACATCTACTTCCGAAAATGCCGAATGAACTATCCGGCGGTGAAAAACAAATGGTTGCCCTCACCCGAACTGCACTAAGCTCACCCCAAGCCCTATTATTAGACGAACCTTTTTCGAACATCGACTTGCAAAGCAAAGAACTTATGATTCAATCCATCAAGAGGATGTCTCGCGAGAAAAATATCCCTGTGATTTTTGTCACCCATTCTTTTGACGAAGTCGCTCAACTGGCTGACGATGTGGTGGTCATTGAAAAAGGCGCAGTGGAGTCCAGCGGCTCACTGTTTGAAATCACCTCAGACCTTCATCACTCCCTTGCCAATAAAGCCAACGCTACCGTAGTACTCAATGCGCAAATTGTGCAACACGATGATAACTTTGGTCTCACGAAAGCTAGCATAAATGGACAAGTGATCTATGTTAAACAAACCTCACAACCCGTAGGTAACCAAATTCGCATTCGAATCGCGGCCAAAGACATTAGTATTTGCCTAGCAAAACCAGACGACAGCAGTATTCTCAATATACTGCCCGTCACTATTAAGGAAATACTACCCATCGCTAAAACTCATGCACTACTAAAGTTAGACTTAAACGGACAA
>JAESQG010000038.1 GCA_016765265.1 Pseudomonadales bacterium
TTTCTTTTTTGTTGTTTTAGCCATAATTATTGTGTAGTTAGTACTATTTCGTATATATTTTTGGTTTTTTTACCGAATTTGTCGATAGCTTCAATGGTTATTATATTATAGCCGGGCAGAAGGATCAATGAATCGTTAAATGTGCCTTCTGTATCAATAAATATCTCTCTTCCGTTTACGTGTATCTTTACAGCTCGCTGTGCAGTTCCGTTAAATTCAAGTAGTTGTTCTGAACGCGATTCTCCGTTTACGATACCTTCCACTTCTAATGTAACACCAAAAAATAAATCCTTTGTCTTGAAATATGAGAATCCAATAATGCTCGCAAATAAAATAACAAGCGCGCTAATTTTTAAAATATTTTTAAAGTTGTAGCTCATAGACAGTACTATAGCATCATTTTCTACTCTTCTGGTTCATCAGATAGCTCGAAGTCATCTTCTTCATCAACTCGCCTCGCTGGAGCTTCCTCGAAGCGGGCTGTCGGATCATTGTCTGGCTTTTCAAGAACCTCACGCGGTTTTGATCCATCAGGTGGTCCCACGACCCCTCGGTCCTCCAGCATATCGATAATGCGTGCTGCACGAGAATATCCTATTTTAAGTCTTCTCTGGAGATATGAAGTTGATGCCTTTCCAGCAGCCATCACAAGCTCACGAGCACTTTCATACATTTCATCATCATCAGATGAATCATCATCTATGGAACTTTCAAATATAGATTTCTCGTGACTAATGCCACCACCAGAAAAGTTTATTTCCTCTCCGTATACATCATCTCTATACTGATTAATTAAATAATCAACGACTTTTTTAACTTCATCTTCTGTGATGAATGCGGACTGTACTCGTTGGGGCTGTGACATTTGCCCTGACGCATAAAGCATATCTCCTGCACCAATAAGTTTTTCAGCACCGGATGCATCGAGAATTGTTCGTGAATCTATTTGAGAAGATACTTGAAGGGCAATTCGAGCGGGGATATTTGCTTTAATGAGTCCGGTAATCACATTTACACTTGGTCGTTGTGTTGAGAGTAATACATGAATACCAATTGCTCGAGACATTTGTGCAAGACGTACAATCGCGGCTTCGAGTTCTCGAGGATAGGCACTCATAATATCAGCCAATTCATCGATAATGATGACGATGTAGGGAAGTTTCTCCATTTCCTCCTTTTTCTTTGATTTATTCATCTTGGAGAGATATGAGGATATGTCTCGCACAGAGTGTTCTTCTAGGATATTGTACCGTCGCTCCATTTCTTTGATTGCCCACTTAAGTGCCAGGATCGCTTTCTTGGCGTCGGTAATAACTGGAGTAAGTAGATGAGGTATATTGTTGTAAAGTGTGAGTTCGACACGTTTTGGGTCAACCATGATCAATCTCAGGTCCTCTGGTCCATTTTGATAGAGAAGGGAGGTGATAATTGCATGAATGGTGACAGATTTACCACTACCTGTGGCACCAGCGATAAGGAGGTGGGGCATTTTTGAAATGCTCGCTACAAGTGATTTGCCGTTCAGCATTTTTCCCAGAGCGACAGTAAGTGGTTTCGTAGAATTTTTGAAGCTCTCATCGGAAAGCAGTGTAGCGAGTCCAACGATTGATTTTGTTTTATTAGGAATTTCTATTCCCACGAGTGACTTACCAGGGATAGGTGCTTCTATTCTGAGTGGATGAGCAGCAAGTGCAAGTGCAAGGTCATTCTGGAGACTTAGAATTTTTGACAATTTCACACCTTCTGCAGGTTTCAATGCGTATCGTGTAACAGTTGGTCCGATAGTGACCTCATCCATTTCAACTTCTATTCCGAAGTTTGAAAGTGTTCGCTTGATAATGTTTGCATTAGATTTAATATCTCCTACTCCTGGTTTACCACGATCTCCTGCAAGTAGTGAGAGTGGGGGAGGAGTATATGATGAGTGAACTCTCTTTACAACTTTTTTAGGTTCAAGGTCTTCTTCATCATCTTCATCTCCGCCAGCTGGCGGATTCTCTTCCTCTTCATACTCTTCATCTTCTCCCTCAGCTGGCGGATCCTCTTCATCTCCGCCAGCTGGCGGATTCTCCTCTTCTTCGTACTCCGTGTCATAATCATTAGATCGTTTCTTAAGTGAAGCTCCAAAAAAAGAACGAATTCGAGTTCCCATTGCGCTGAAAAGAGGAATCAATCTCGGTTTTTTGTCGAACATTACTAGTAGTGAGATTATCAATAGTGCACCAAGGATGGTTTGGAACACATGTGGATATCACCTTACAACAGCATTTGCCCCATCGAATTACGCTTTGGTTCAGAAATGTCCATGTCTAGCCGGAACTTTTCAAAACAAACTTCTCAAGGATGGGAAGAAGCGGATCTGCAAGGACCGGGAACGCAAAAGTTATTTGATACCATGGCAGAAAAACAAGTGAAAATGGGAACCACACTGGATTTACTGTGGTTAGCCAATATCGGGCTCGAAGCAGCCCTAGACGATAACGACCGTCTCTATATTCCACAAAAAGCACTGCGCGCGCAAAGAGCGTTAGGCAAGAAAGTGAAAGCTGGAGTTGAATGGGATATTCATACCGGATTCCCGCCAGGAAACGGCAAAGCTGCCCTAGAAAAGCAAAAAGATGCCTGCCGCATACTGCATGACAAAGGCGGCATAATCGTAGGTGGTACGGACTGCTGTGGAATCGCTTACCCACCCCCTGGTTTTGCTTTATTGCGTGAGGCGGAACTGTTATCCGATGCTATCGGTCCGATGGCAGCTCTAAAGGCGATTACTACCGCTGCTGCTTCGGCTCTACGTAAACAGGATGAACTGGGTTCGATCGCGCCAGGTCGATATGCCGATATATTAGTTTTGGATCAGGACCCATCAGAGGATGTTCGTAACCTGAGATCTCTGGAGCGAGTTTATCGAGGTGGTGTAGAATATGATCCCAAGGCAATACTGGAAGCTTACCCATCGAGGGATCCCGCAGAATTACAAATACCCTTAGCCCATTAACCCATTAACCCATTAACCCATTAAAGAAATAAAGAAACAAAAAAAGCAATCTCCGCTTTCGTGGAGATTGCTTTTAATTAACACTTTCTAGTTTTCAAACAACTTCAATTATTTAAACAATTTCAGTTAATTGCTGTATCTCAGGCATACCGTCTAGCAGTCCGCCCATTGTGGCAAAAGACGCCTTAAAATGAGGACTTGCTGAATGCGCTTTTAACGCCTCTTTATCATCATACCTTTCGATAAAAACATAGCTACCCTCTTTAGTTTTGTTAAGGGTGTACATATGATTCCCAGGCTCATCACTNCTCACTGATGCCGCAAGATCACGTACCAACGCCTCAAACTCGTCAGCTTTACCTTCTTTAACTTTCATGTTTGCTAAGATTACGATCATGTTTTTCTCCTATTTATTTTAGATATATTATGAAACTATTTATTTAACGCCTTTCGATGTTGGGATTTCATTAAATGGAATCCCCTTATCCACGCGAACATCTTGAGGCAACCCAAGTACACGTTCAGCGATGATATTCGCCATGATCTCATCGGTACCGCCCGCCACACGAATCCCGGGAGAACTCATATAACTGGTTTGGTAAATCCCGTGAAAATCCGCATATTTCGGATCCCAGATGGCACCACTTTGTTCTAGTAAGTCCAAGCCAAAGGATGCCATATCTTGCATTTTCGGCGCACCTACTAGTTTACCGATAGAGTTTTCCGGGCCTGGNAGCTCCCCGCGAGATAGTGCGGTGAGAGTACGATGTCCTGTGAACTTCAAACCNGACTCNTGTACNTACCAGTTNGCTAGNTTTTCACGAATGGAACCATTCTNAATAGCTGGCTTNTCATTNATGTTAAGCTCTTGGGCTAATTTAAATATTCGATTAAAGCTGACGCCACCACCACCGCCACTGCCAATGGAAGCACGCTCGTTCATCAACGTGGTCAGTGCAACCTCCCAGCCTTGTCCCACTTTGCCAAGTCTTTGTGAATCGGGAACCCTGAGGTTGGTAAAGTAAACTTCATTGAAATTAGAACCACCGGAAATTTGTTTGATAGGTTTGGCTACAACTCCGGGTGACTTCATATCAAAAAAGAAATAACTCAATCCTTTGTGTTTAGGAACGGTAGGGTCCGTTCTCAAAACAATGACACCATAATCCGAATAATGGGCACCAGAAGTCCAGATTTTTTGCCCATTGATAATCCAGTCGTCGCCATCGCGCTCGGCTTTAGTCGTCAGAGCAGCCAGGTCTGAACCCGCACCAGGTTCGCTAAATAGCTGNCACCATATTTTTTCACCACTGGCAATCGCNGGAACNTACTCTCGCTTTTGCTCTTCAGTTGCCCATGCCATCATGGTAGGAGCACACATACCTTGACCAATCATAAATACATTTTCTGGGGTTTTTATTTTAGCTTCTTCCTGACCATAGATGACTTGCTCTATTGCAGAAGCTCCTCTGCCNCCATACTCTTTTGGCCAACGNAAGCAGGCCCAACCCGCATCGTATTTGCGTTTNTGCCANANCTTTGAGCTNGCCATTGNATCTAAATCTCGTAGCTCTGCTTCNGTNGGCGCATTCGCTTTCAACCAAGTTTTAACTTCTNCTCTAAANTCCGCTTCTTTGGGGGTATCGTTAAAATCCATGGTGAGTCTCCTTTATGACGCTCGGTCTAATTCAATGGCTGTGATGAGTTTATCTTGCCAAATAAGCTCGCTACCGATATTAATAGCCAATTGTTTTGAACGACGATAAAAAAACTGACAATCAAACTCCCAAGTAAAGCCCATTCCACCGTGTACCTGAATGTTTTCTTTAGAGGCAAAGTAATAAGCCTGTATCGCTGAAATTCTTGCGGATGCTGCTGCGATGGGTAATTCTTTATCATTGGTACTCAATGCCCAAGCACCATAATAACAATTAGATTTTGCTAGGGTATTTTTGACGTACACATTGGCGAGCTTATGTTTAATGGCTTGATAACTCGCTATGGGGCGCCCGAATGCAATGCGATCCCAAGCATAGGCCTTTGCCATTTCTAGNCAGTGNTCTGATCCACCTACTTGCTCCCATGCAAACAAAACAGCGGCAGTATTATTTATTTTTTGCAGTAGACTCCAACCTTCTCCCTCTTTACCCAACAATTCACACTTAGCATNGGTGAAGGTAATTTTAGCTAGAGAGCGAGAAGGATCNAATGCCTTAATCATTTCTCGTTCAACATTGGATTGGCTTAGGTCGACCAAGTAGGCGCTGGCACCGTCCCCGGTATTGGCACGTACAAAGACAACAGAAAAGTCGGCAACATCGCCATCTGCTACGGGAATTTTTGTTCCCGTTAGGGTACTGCCGTTGGATTCGCTGCTAAGAGAAGAAGGCGTTGTTTGGCCTCGGGCTTCCGCAACAGCCACACAACCAATCACCTCTCCGGTGGCCAGTTTCGGTAACCAAATACTTTTTTGTTTCTCGGAGCCAACAGCAATAATAGCTTCAGTGGCTAGATAAACAGAAGAACCAAAAGGAGTTGGAGCCAATGATCGCCCTAGTTCTTCAGCGATAACGGACAATTCCAGATGGGAATAACCAAGACCTCCAAACTCTTCCGGAATGGTTGTACTTGTCCAACCCATTTCACCTATTTTCCCCCATAACTCTTTATCGTAAGAAAGTTCATCGTTATCGATAATGTTACGCACGGTTGTGAGGGGGCAATTCTCTTTCAAAAAGCCCGACGCTTGGTCCTTAAGCAGTTTCTGCTCGTCAGAGAATTCAAAGTTCATTATTTGATCCTTATTATGTAGTTATGGTGAAAGGCAGGCTTGAACCGTATCTGAAATACTACAAAAAGTTAACCTTGCACAAATCTATCACTCTATAAGCCTATCCGCGAAGCCTAATCAAGCACTTCATCTTATCACTTGACTACACTACCAAATACTACATTTTCATACAGGTTCAAACAATCATGTAACCCTTCTTAGNGTNGCATTANTTTTTTNATTNGTTTGCTTCGTCATTGAACCAATAGGGACCGTACAGCGCAATCGCTACACCATGGGTGTCGTCCGTGTCAGACATGATGGCAACACCCTGCAATTGTCTAATATTTTTGCTAAAAAGTGACTGGTAGTCTTGCTTCACATCACGAACGTAATTTACCCATTCGTTCTCGCGGCTAGACCCCGACTCCACCACTAGCATTTTTGAATTGCGCGTGTAAGGATTATCCCAGACAGTACCCACAGGATATTGTCTGGACCAGATGTAACTGATAGCTTTTGTTTGCCATGGAAAAAACCCCTTCGCCACCACGTAGACCCTCACTGAAAAATCATCCCCTGCTTTACTTTGCTCCTCCGCAGTGGAAGTGATCGATTTTTCTAACTTCCATGACCAATGCAAAAATGGCGTCTTATTCAAGTCAACAACATGATTAACCATCAATCCTGACGCCGCATTATAGCTTTTAGCTCTTATCACCTCTCCCCGTGCAGGATCATTTTCCTTTGTGTAAGTCACCTCACCATCGAAAATAATTTTCTCCCAAGGACCAAATGCTTTTTCTATTTCGTAAGACCAAACCGACCCCGCCCCAAAGCAGAGTGCTGACAACAAAACCACTGACAGCAAAGCTATCGGTGAGGAGCCGGAAAATGCAAGCATGGCCTTCAGCAAGGACTGACGTAACAAAGGTAGACTCTTATTATTTGCCCGCATATTTTCTAGCATNTAATCCTTTTTATTTCTGGTTGAATCGAATCATTGATAGCGAGATAACGAAGACACGCTTTTTTTTATAAACTTCAATCATAGCTNTCAATACCCTTGGTTTCTAACATAGCACCACCCCAGATAAACAGAAATAAGCCCATGCAAATAAAGCCCGCTCCCAAGCCAACGCTAAAAGTAACCACCTCTCCATTCAACATATTCCCTAGGAATAAAGCAATAACAGGCGTAATCAAGGTGACGATGCTGGCGTAGGTGGCTGACATTTTCTTTAAAATATAAAAGTAACTGGCAAACCCCAACAAAGACCCTCCGACCCCGAGATAAATAATACTAGGCAATGCAAGGCTCATATTAGTAAAGTGTATTTCGCCTTCCGTCAATAACCATACCGTGGCAAACAGCGGTAAAGAGGTGAGTAAGGTGCCCACCACTGCTGACATGGGGTCTAAGTCCAACGCCAGTTTTTTGATTAATACACCTGAAATACTAAACAAAAATACAGACGTCATTATCAACGCAATACCAACGGCAACATTATCGCCAACCAAATCGCCTCCCAGGTTGAACTGATCAGAAAAAACCAAAGCCAAACCCGAAACGGAAAGCAGCAATGCGGTCCATTGACGGCCNGTGAATTTAGGATCATTTAGAATATGTTGTGCGAATATACCCGACAAGATAGGAGAGATCCCGAACAAGACGGAAATCAATCCCGATGCCACGTAAGTGGAGGCTTTATAAACGAGCAACAGACCCACGAACAAACCAAGATTTGCTACCGCATAATATTTTAGAGCCTCTTTATCCCAGCGTATTTTTTTATTCGTCAGCCGAAGAAACAAGTAGCCAACGCAAGTGGCAATGAGCATCCGCAAAAACACACCACTCACCGGCGCCAGCCCCTCTGCACTCCACTTAATCGCCAGAGGCGTTGTAGACCAAATAATAATAACGGCGGTATAAGCTGCAGGGATAGACATAACAAAACTCCTCTTCTTCTTTTTTAATCACATAAAACACTGGTTTAATCACATAAAATACTAGCTTTAACCACACAAAGTACTGGTGATATAAAAACAAACTACGTTTAACATCCTGCTGCTGAATCAAGTTTTATCGAACCTGCCCTATAGGATCAGATGCCACTAGATCGAATTGCTCAACAACAAAAAAGGCCGCAGTTTTTATGCTGCGGCCTTTTCGGTTCATCTTTTTAATCGTCTAGATAAAAATAATCCCCTTCGGCCGCGAGCGTTTAAGCATCGCTAATTTCCAAATAGCACGCAGACATGACGCCGCCGCTATTACATGAGCCGTAATAGGTGTTTCCAAGCTGTTGATTGTAGTATTTAGCTGCATGATGGTTTAAAGTCTTCTAAACTTAACAAACTTGAGGTTGCCGGATAATAGTGCCGTGCATTGTGAGTCAGCAACTCTTACAGGTCAAATTGTTTTTCGGTTTATTTACTTTTTGGTTTAGGTTTATTTAATTTCTGGTTTATAGCTCGATGATAAAAAATTATTTAGTGGGCGGTGCCGTTAGAGATCAACTTCTCGANCTTGTTGTAAAAGACAAGGACTGGGTTGTCATTGGAGCGACACCTGAACACCTTATCAACCAAGGCTACATTCAAGTAGGCAAAGATTTTCCTGTTTTTTTAGATCCCAAAAACAAAGAGGAATACGCACTCGCTAGAACAGAAAAAAAATCAGGGGAAGGCTATACCGGATTTATCTGTGAGTTTGGTCAAGAGGTCACCCTTGAACAGGATTTGGAGCGTCGAGACCTCACCATCAATGCCATCGCTAAAGATGAGAATGGGCACCTCATTGATCCCTTCAATGGACAGCAGGATATCAAAGACAAAATTTTACGTCATGTGTCGCCCGCATTTATTGAGGACCCGCTACGCGTCTTGCGCGTAGCGCGCTTTGCCGCGCGTTTTTCCAAACTCGGGTTTACTGTGGCAGAAGAGACGATGGAACTAATGTCACATATCGCCTCTTCCGGCGAGCTCGCCCACCTAACCCCTGAACGAGTCTGGACTGAAACAGAAAAAGCGCTCTCTGAAGACAGTGCTAACATCTATTTCGAGGTGCTAAGAACGGCCCACTGCCTAGTGCACTTATTCCCCGAAATTGACAAATTATTCGGCGTCGCTCAGAGAGCAGATTACCACCCAGAAATAGATACTGGCATTCACACCTTAATGGTAATTGAACAAGCTTGCCGTCTCTCTAAAGACACCCGTATACGATTTGCCGCAGCGACTCACGACTTAGGCAAAGGCACCACACCCGATGACATACTGCCTCGCCACACCGGGCATGAGCTACGCAGTGTTGAATTGGTCAACGCAGTGTGCAAACGATACAAAATACCCAACCACTATAGAGACCTAGCCCTTATCGTGGCCGAACACCACGGACTAAGCCATCGTGCATTTGATCTAAAAGCCAGTACCATCGCTAACCTTTTTAAGTCCATCGATGCCTATAGACGCCCAGAAAGATTAAGTGATTTCTTACTTGCCTGTGAAGCAGACTACCGAGGAAGAACAGGTTTTGAAAAACATGACTACTTTCAACCTCACTATCTAGCCACCTGTTTTGAAGCGAGCGCTAAAACCGATATAACCGGCCTTCGTGAAAAGGGCTTCGAGGGGAAAAAGATGGGCGAGGAGATTCATCGTTTAAGAGTCGATGCCATCAATCAGGTTAAGGCCAATTATGAGCCATTAACAAAATAGGTATTAATAGGTATTAACAGTTACAATCGTTGCTCCTTTTCACCTATAACGCGAGCAAATTGGTGGATACAACTTCCCTATTCACTGTCCTTATTTTTTGTATCGGGGCATATCTTCTAGGTTCTGTTTCAACGGCTGTCCTGGTCTGTCGTAGTCTTGGCTTTCCTGACCCGCGTTCAGATGGGTCTAACAACCCCGGCACCACCAATGTATTGCGGATAGCAGGCAGATCTGCTGCCGCTTTAACCCTGCTAGGCGATATCACCAAGGGCCTTATCCCCGTTTTAATTGGGCTGTTGTTGGAAATTAAGCACCGCTACCTTGGCCTTATCGGTCTTTCTGTATTTTTAGGCCATCTCTACCCGATATTCTTTAAATTCAAGGGGGGTAAAGGTGTCGCCACTGCACTGGGGGTAATTCATGTTCTATCGTGGCAGACTGGCTTATGTCTCGATATTATTTGGCTTCTAACCGTTCTCGTTTTCAGGTTTTCTTCTTTGGCGGCCGTTATTAGCTGGACCGCTGCACCCTTTATTACGTTTTACTTCGCCCCGGCAACAGTTGCTCCTGTCACTTTATTGAGCGGGCTATTAATTTATCGTCACAAAGCGAATATCAAAAGCCTTCTTGAAGGCACTGAAGACAAAATTGGGGACAATCATTCCCCCTCATAAGAATAACCGAGTTAAAGAGGCGCCAACTCCTCCATAGGCCATCGCGGTCTTACCTTTACCGCTAATCCATCTCGCTGACCCGCTTCCAATCGCCGGTATCCCGCATAAGCAATCATAGATCCATTGTCTGTACAAAACTCAGGCCGGGCGTAAAACACTTCACCCCTTACTTTCTTCAAGCCCTTTTCTAACCTCTCCCTCAGAAGTAAGTTAGCGCTAACACCACCTGCTATCACCAAACGAGACAATCCGGTTTGCTTTAAAGCCCGGCGACACTTAATCACCAAGGTATCAACGACTGCCTCCTGAAAAGCACAAGCGATATCGGCCTTAGTTTGCTCATCGATATTTTGTTGGGCATGCACCGTATTTAAGCAAAAAGTTTTCAGCCCACTAAAACTGAAATCCAGACCAGGTCGATCAACCATAGGTCTCGGAAAAGTAAATCTGCCAACCTCCCCCTTTTCTGCCAGACGCGCAATGACTGGCCCGCCCGGATAATCAAGACCCAGCATTTTCGCCGCCTTATCAAATGCTTCTCCCGCAGCATCGTCTAAAGATTCACCCAAAATCTCATACTGCCCAATTCCATCCACTTTAACTAATTGTGTGTGTCCCCCGCTGACTAAAAGAGCAACAAAGGGGAAATCAGGCGGAGACTCCTCCAGCATTGGGGCCAAAAGATGGCCTTCCATATGGTGCACACCTATAGCCGGCACTTGCCNCGCCATGGCNAAGCTGCGCCCGATAGTGGCCCCCACAAACAGCGCGCCCATTAACCCTGGCCCTAAAGTATAGGCCACTCCATCGATATCTGACTTTATAATATCTGTATTATCAATTACTTGCGATATAAGCGGTAAGGTTTTCCTAACATGATCTCTCGATGCCAATTCAGGTACGACTCCCCCATAATCGGCATGAATATCAACCTGACTATACAATGCCTCGCCAATCAACCCTTTCTCAGCATCATAGATGGCAATACCTGTCTCATCACATGATGTTTCAATACCCAGAACGATCATTAATCTATTTCCATCACTTTATTAACTCAAGATGCATAGTATAATCCCACCAAATCCTGTTGCGGTAGAAAAAGACCCGTAGGNNCCTGGAAATNTTTTGCANTTNNCCGTAGATAGCAGTAAAATTTCGGCCCCCGTCAAATATGGCAGGGGATACGCTGGTTTTGGTCTACAATTTTTTTAGTTAGCANTTTTTTCTAGCCTACAATTGAAGCAAGCAAGCTCTACCATACGGTCTACAAAAGAATCTACAAAACATAGGTAATTTTAATGCCCCAAGTTAAAGTAAAAGAAAACGAGCCATTTGATGTTGCCCTACGTCGTTTCAAGCGCTCATGTGAAAAAGCAGGTGTATTGGCAGAGGTTCGTCGTCGAGAGCACTACGAGAAACCAACCCAAGTGCGTAAACGTAAAATGGCTGCGGCAGTAAAGCGTCACGCTAAAAAAGTCTCTCGCGAAACTCTTCGCCGAAAGCGCTTGTACTAGGTCTCGGAACTAGATAACCGAACTAGGTCAGCGACACCCAATCCCGCAACAATATACATTGCGGTAAAAATTGCACGTTTTCTATTGGTAGAAATATCTGTTTGTTTTAAACCAAGCACTGGGCCAGAATAAGCCCCCATGCTTGGTTTTTTCGTGGGCGGCATAAACTAAATCATCCCAAACAATACACAAAGATAATGAGTACATAAAATGACAAATGCGACGCTAAAGGAGCAGCTTACTGACGCCATGAAAAGCGCCATGCGCAGCAAGGAGAAAAAACGTCTTGGCACCATTCGGATGGCACTATCCGCCGTCAAACAANTCGAAGTCGATGAACGAATCGAAGTCGAAGACACCCGTCTACTCGCCATCTTAGACAAAATGATTAAACAACGCCGAGACTCCAAAAAACAGTATGAAGATGCTGATCGGCCTGAGCTGGCTCAAATCGAACAAGATGAAATTGACGTGCTGCAGGAATTCCTACCCGCAGCTCTAACCGAAAACGACATCGATCAAATAGTAACTGCTGCCATTGAAAGCAGCGGTGCTAGCTCAATGAAAGATATGGGCAGCGTAATGGCCCTGGTAAAACCACAAATTCAGGGCCGTGGTGACATGGGTTCAGTTAGCGGAATGGTCAAAGCAAAGCTAAGCTAAGCTAAAGAACCCTCGGATAAACAAGACAAGCACCCTTTGAACCCTTAGCTTCAGTTACTTGAAACCTTGAGCCGCAGAATTCCAGACACATTTATAGACGATATGTTGGCTCGTACAGATGTTGTCGATCTAATCGATTCTTACGTGCCGCTAAAAAAGAGTGGCAAAAACTACTCCGCCTGCTGCCCCTTTCACCAAGAAAAGACCCCTTCTTTTACCGTCAGTCCAGACAAGCAGTTTTTTTATTGCTTTGGTTGCGGCGCTAACGGCAACGCTGTGGGCTTTTTAATGGATTACAGCAATTTAGGATTTCTTGACGCCATTACAAAGCTGGCTGAAATTAACGGCGTGGAGATTCCCTCTGAAGCTCAAGATATTCCCGCGCAAGACAACAAACCCCTTTATGCCGCTCTTGAACAAGCTAACCAGTTTTATCAACAGCAGTTGCGGCACCATAGTCAAAAACATAAAGCCGTTGACTACCTCAAAAAGCGCGGTCTTTCTGGCCAAATAGCCAAGGAGTTTGAGCTAGGTTATGCGCCTCCAGGCTGGGACAATTTCATCGGAACTTTAAAGACCCAAGCCAACCCTCAAAAAGCACTGACCACGGGCGTTAATGCAGGGCTCATCATTCAAAAAGAACAAAACCGCCATTACGACCGTTTTCGCGATCGCATCATGTACCCGATCAAAGATAAAAGAGGCCGGGTTATCGCCTTTGGTGGCCGAGTCTTAGGAGATGACAAACCAAAATACCTCAACTCGCCAGAGACACCGGTTTTCCACAAGGGCAAGGAGCTTTATGGCCTTTACCATGCTTTGAAAAAAGGTCACAAGATTCAAAAAGCCCTCATCGTTGAAGGCTATATGGACGTGATTGCCCTCGCCCAACAAGATATCCATTACGCCATGGCCACCTTGGGCACGGCCACCAGCGCAGACCATTTGGAGTCCCTGTTTCGAATTTGCGACGAAGTGGTTTTTTGCTTTGACGGTGATGAGGCAGGAACCCGAGCAGCCTGGAGGGGGCTGGAGAACGCACTGCCCATTATGCGCGATGGCCGACATGTAAAATTCCTCTTCCTGCCCGAGGGAGAAGACCCCGACACACTGGTGAGAAAAGAAGGTAAAGCACTCTTCGAAAACCGAATCGCTCAAGCGACACCACTATCTCAATATTTGTTCGACAATTTATCCGCCGAGCTAAATATTGAAACTATGGATGGCCGTGCTGCACTAGCTACCAAGGCAAAACCACTATTGGATAAACTCCCCGCCGGCGTTTTCCAGCAACTAATGTTAGATCAACTCGCCAAAATCACAGAATTGGACTTAGATAAGCTCGTTATTGCCATTGAACCGGAACACAACAAAGACGCCCGCCCTTTCACAGCCTCATCCAGACCCCACGACCATGAAGCCGGTTATTCATCAAGAGATTCAGCCTCCCGGGAGTATTCAGAAGTGGAGTACTCTGGCCAGGGATACTCAGATGCAGTCAACTATGATCCAAGTCAGCAAACGAATCACAACCAAAGCAGTTATCACCAAAGCAATTACCACCAAAACAGTACTTTTCAGAAACGCTTTCAAAAGACAAAATTGCCCAGCTACAGGGTTCACACCGCACCATTGGTGGATCAGGCAATTCGCCTTTTACTGCAAAACCCAGATTTGGCTCAAAAGACCGAAATTCCGGAAAGTTTGCATAAAATTGAGCTGCCAAATAGTGAATTATTCTTCTCCCTGCTTGAATTATTTCGTAATAACCCCAATACAAGTACTGCCTATCTCTTTGGGTTATGGCATGAGACTGAAAAAGGCCAACATTTAGCCAAATTAGCTTCTCAAGAATTTCTGGTCAAAGGCGAAGAAAAACATGAACTTGAGTTCAATGACACGATCAAACGCCTAAATGTCTTATTTGTAGAACAAGCGATCGATCGTGAAAGCAAAAGTCAAACTCCGAACGGCAACCGACTCAAAGAGCTACTAAACTTAAAATCACAGCTCTAAACTTAGAATCACAGTTATAGTAAGCGAAATCGTGGCAACCACTGCTAATATGATCAAATAAAGCCCTACTTATACCATACAACAGTGGCAGAATAGGCGATCGATTTGTATAATGGCCGGTTTTCGTTAAGCAGTAACTTTCTTCACTAGACGGACTCTCAATGAGCACCAATAAAGAAAAACAGCAGTCGCAACTAAAATCGTTGATCGCTCGCGGTAAAGAACAAGGCTTCTTGACCTATGCAGAAGTCAATGACCACCTCCCGGAAGATATTACCGACCCCGATCAAATCGAAGACATCATAAGCATGATCAACGATATGGGAATCACGGTCTTTGAGACCGCCCCTGAAGCTGATCAATTACTACTCAATGAAGACTCATCTAGCAATACCGATGATGATGCCGTAGAGGAAGCAGCTGCAGCCCTAGCATCTGTAGAGACAGAACCTGGCCGAACCACCGACCCAGTACGCATGTACATGCGTGAAATGGGAACCGTTGAATTATTAACTCGAGAAGGCGAGATTGTTATCGCCAAGCGCATCGAGGAAGGCATCCGCCAAGTACTGCACTCACTAGCCCATTGGCCTGGCTGCGTTGATCGAGTCCTTGTTGAATACGACAAAGTCGCAGTTGAGGAGAAAAAACTCACAGACATCATCAGCGGATACCTTGATGAAGTCGATGTAGTACAACCGCCAGCGCCTAGAATTATAGTAGAAGACAAAGATAAAAATGCTGACGATAGCGACGAGGATGATGCACCGGAAGGTGGATTAGATCCAGAAGAAGCCATAAAACGTTTCACCGCGATTCACAAGCTTAACAACAAAGCGAACGTAGCACTGGAGAAACACGGTAGAGAGCACAAGACTAGCCGCAAGCACATGACGGCGTTGGCCGACGATTTTATGAGTCTTAAGCTCGTCCCCAAACTATTTGAAGTGATTGTTTTCACCGTTCGCGACGTGTTAGAAACTATTCGCCGAGAAGAACGCGTCATGCTGAAAGAATGTATACGCGGTGCAGGCATGACTCGCAAAGATTTTATCAAGCGCTTCCCAGGAAACGAAATCAACTTAGGCTGGCTAGAGCAGCAAAAAATAGATTTCCCAGATTTAGCCGCGAAATTGACTCTAGTTGAACACGAAGTCTTAAAAGCACAGAACCGGTTTATCAGCCTCGAACAACAAGTAGGCTTAACCATAGCGGAGATCAAAGAGATCAATCGCCGCATGTCTATCGGTGAAGCCAAAGCACGTCGGGCGAAAAAAGAAATGGTAGAAGCAAACCTTCGACTCGTTATCTCTATCGCCAAGAAATACACTAACCGAGGCCTTCAGTTTCTTGATCTAATCCAAGAGGGTAATATCGGTTTAATGAAGGCCGTAGACAAATTCGAATACCGCCGAGGATATAAATTCTCCACCTATGCCACATGGTGGATACGTCAGGCTATCACCCGGTCCATCGCTGACCAAGCACGAACCATACGCATACCCGTCCACATGATTGAAACCATCAATAAGCTCAATCGCGTATCGCGGCAAATGCTCCAAGAAATGGGCCGCGAACCTACGCCCGAAGAACTCGGCATTCGATTGGAAATGCCGGAAGACAAGGTACGCAAAGTCCTCAAGATTGCCAAAGAACCCATCTCTATGGAAACCCCCATTGGCGACGATGAAGATTCCCACTTAGGCGATTTTATTGAAGACGTTGGAGTGGAGTCTCCAGTAGATTCAGCCACCACTAGCGGACTAAGAGAAGCCACTAGAGGCGTATTAGCAGGGTTAACCGCTAGAGAAGCAAAAGTGCTCAGTATGCGCTTCGGTATTGATATGAATACCGATCATACCTTAGAAGAAGTGGGCAAACAGTTTGACGTCACCCGAGAGCGCATTCGGCAAATCGAAGCAAAGGCACTCCGAAAACTCCGTCACCCCACCCGCTCAGAGCATCTACGTAGCTTCTTAGATACGACGGACAGCAGCGGCAACAGCAAAAACTAGAAACCCAACCACAATTTAAACTAGCGCCATTATACTCAGATCAGTATAATGGCGCCCTTCTGAAAACTCAGTTCAGGGCCCATAGCTCAGCTGGTTAGAGCGTCCGACTCATAATCGGCAGGTCGGAGGTTCAAGTCCTCCTGGGCCCACCATATAAAGCAAACAGTAACTCCTTCAACCCCCATCTAATTACTCTACAGCAGTCAAATACCTCTTTTTGGGTCAGGTATCAACTCCGCCACATAGCCCTACCCCAAGGGCAGCGCAGAATGGAAGCTTCTCCACCAACCAAATCAACACCTGCCGCATACCCATTCAAATAGACGCCCTCTTTCATTCTCTGGTTCTTAGGC
>JAESQG010000039.1 GCA_016765265.1 Pseudomonadales bacterium
ACGGCAACCTCAACAGACCGGGTTCCACTGTCCCCCAGGTACTCATACCCTCCACCTGGCTGTTTCACAAACGGTGCATTAGCACCTTGATACCCTCCAAAAATATGCTCTCCCGAGCCATCTTTGCTATTTAACAAAGCCAGTATTTGGTCTAGTATCGCCTCTACCTCTCGGCCAATACCACGTCGATCTGCATCACTAAGCGAATCGGCGTTGGACTGTATTGTCAATGCTCTAACCCGTTGGAGCGCATCCACAACACTGCCTACTACACTATCTTCCAGCTCATTCTTTCCAATAGCAAAAGACATATTCGCCTTAAACTGCTCATTGAGAGATAACTCTTCATTTATTTTTAAAATTTGTGTTGATCGAATAGGATCTTCCGAAGGCGACAGAATGCTTCGTCCAGACGCGATTTTTTGTTGCGTCAAGCTAAGACTATCTCGTGCGGACTGAATACTGTTAACACCATTATGAAAATACTGAACTGTTGAAATTCTCATATTACAATCATCCTATAACACATACCCTATAACACATAACTGAGCACCGCATACCTAATCTACCACCTATTTAACCCACTGCAGCTATCAAGGTTTCTAACAATCCTCGCGCCACTGCTATCAATTGCGCAGCAGCGTTATACTGTAGTTCAAACTGAATAAGGGCAGCAGCCTCTTCGTCCAAACTAACACCGGAGGTCGATTCCCTGTCACTTCGAGTACGCTCAAATAGCGTTAACGCTGACTCGCGACTAATTTCATATTGCTTGGTACTGGTGCCTACCTGATCCACTATATTAGCGAAAGTATCTCGAATCGTAGCCTCACCACCGGCCAACACCTTCAACGATTGTAGTTGAGCTAGCTTCAGTACATTACGGTTATCTGAAAACCCATCTGTGTTGTAATCTACGGTAAATCTATCTCCGCCTGTAGGCTGTCCCGTCAGCACNGTTTGAAAACCCATAAACCGCGNAGTAAGGGTAGGTATATTTGAAAACACACCACCCACACCGTCAATAGAAACACCTTCATCAAGCACTAGGTCAACAGTCCCTCCTACCGTGGCAGAGGGAACTGCATCGATACCGGTCAAAGTCAAAGAAGATCCGCTGGCCCCAGTCACAACCACACTATCCGTTACCAAGGCACCCCCCAGTGTAAATACAAAATCGATACCCGTGGTTGAATTAATGGTTACCTCACTGCCATCGCTGGTAGCAGTGATACCGCTAGCACTCAAGGTAACGTTACTATTAATGCTATCGGTAATGCTTGCGGGGCTGTCTCCTGTCAACACTTGGCCGTTAAAAGTAAGGTTAAANGTGTTGACCCGACTAAANTCAGATAGAACCGCTTGATTTCTCGATGTGGCTNCNACNCCCACCAAATTATCCAAGGCTGCAGCAGTAACAGCAGCACTAGCGTTGGCCACCGTGGTGATATTCTGAGTCGAAATAATCCCAGTATCAGGATCTACAGTAATCATCTCAACATTTTCTGCAGAATAGCCATTGTCTGCAATACTACGCTGTACCTGAGCAATATCAGTTCCGTCACTCACTGCTGCTGATCTATTATCGTCATCTGGCAACATAGTATTATTGATGCCGGGAACAAAAGACAAATTAGATAAAGGGGGATTCAGTTGTACAGGCCTAGTGGAGTCCGAATTATCTAAAATTTCATAGGTAGTCGAATCGATAAACCGAATCAAAAGAGGCGGCGATAATTGTTCTGGCGTACTGAAATAACGGGTCGTCGTATCTGAAACCTCTCCGGGTGAAATAGATCCCGTACCTCTATTGGTAGAACTAGACTCTACTCTAACGGGCTGTGCCAACGCGAGGTTTCTGACATCGCTTACTGCCAGAGTTATTTCACTAGCTCCTTGTCTAAATGGATGCAAGACAAAACTGTCTCCGCCCTGAAACGATCCGCTTTGCAGGGTCAGAGTCAACCCGTCAAATTCAACGGTAGAGGGAAATAGGCCNCTAAAGGTTGTGGTTGCCACCACTTGATTATCACTCTCCCGGGTAATCGTATATTGACCNGNAACCGANGCTGAAAAGTTNACCTCATAATCATCAGGCACCAATTCNCTNACTTCAGTGATTTCTANANTCAGCTGCCTGTCTTCTGGNAATGCNTTATTTCGATCCGCTATCACTCTTAACTCAGACCACACGGTATCGTTAACATCTCTAAAAAAAACCTGGCCTAAATTGTTATCTAAATCCATTCCCAGTTGATGCTGATCATTTACCAGATCGGACACCGATATGGCTAACAACCCTAACTGATTATAAATAGGGTCCAATATCGTATTGCGAAACTCTAGAATCCCCCCAATTTTGCCACCCGTCACTTCATCTGTGACAATTTGAGACAACCCGCCTGACTCAAAAATCACATCATATCTATCGCCATCAACACTGCCAACGGCTGTGCGAACAACCGCTGATTGGGCGCCCACCACTAGGCCCTGACCATTGCCTAAAAACAGGTTAATCGTGCGATCAGCATTGGTCACACTACTGACACCCGCGATTTCCGATATCTGCTGTATCAGAGTATCTCGAGCATCTAATAAGTCATTGGGTAGGCCACTAAATCCGGTATTAGCAAACACCCCAATACGTTCATTTAATTCAGCAACACCCGCCGCCAATGTAGTCAACTCAGTGGTTCTTGATTTAAGTTCAATATTTAATGATTCATTGCGCGTACCTAACTCGTCATAAATACCGTTAAATCGACTTACCAATAGCTTAGACTGACTTAATACCGTTTGTCTCATTGCTAATGAAGCAGGATCTTCTGAAGCAGTTTGGGTAGCCGCAAAAAAGTTTTGTAACGCGGGCAGCAGACTGGTGGTCTCATCACCTAGCAAGTTATCCATTCTTACCGCATTGGTATAAACCGCATCTAATCGAGTGAAATTGTCACCGTTAATACGCAACTCTACCGTAGTAAAGTCATTAACAATACGTCTAATACCTTCTGTTTCTACGCCATTGCCAAGAAAGCCCGCACCCACTTGTTGCGGGACTACCGTCGCCAACAATGTCTGTTGCCGGCTATATCCTTCCGTGTTCACGTTCGCAATATTATGGCCCACTGTTGACAACTGAGCCTGACTTGCTCTTAGAGCAGAGATCCCTAACTGTATCAATTCAGCCATTATTGTTACCCTCTAACATAAACTGTATTTATCGATCCCGGTTTATTCATCTGGGGGGCTGTCGCTGTTTCGGTCATGGCATTAGTTACCGATTGCTGAAGCTCTTTACCACTATATATTTTCATGATCTTATCTGCGTATTGGGGATCAGTGGCGTAACCGGCCTGATGTAACGCCTCAATATATTGCTGAGGGTTATGGGCATGTTCACTCGCATTACGATAACGGTCACTACTGTTAACAAACTTCATGTAGTCCTGGAAACTCTCGTTATAAGAAGAATATGATCTGAAACTTGCGGTAACTCGCGTTGCCTTGCTATCACCGTAATCCCGACTCTCAAACTCTGTGGTGACAAACTCTGTGGTGACAGTCTCCACCTTATCCCCCGCCCACGCGTTGTTTGCCTTAATGCCAAACAAATTGAAACTAGAAGTACCGTCTTTATTCTGTATCTGATGTCGCCCCCAACCGGTTTCAAGCGCGGCTTGAGCCACTAGCAATCGGGGATCAATGTCATAACCCTGGCTCGCTTTNTCTGCAATAGGCAGCATATAGTCAATAAATTCTCGCGGAGTATCAAACTGTGTTTTGTCGGNTACGGCAACAGCTAATGTGTGGTCCTCAGTGTCCATTGCCNCNACTCCATAGGCCATATGCAATTGCTTTTGGCTAATAACCAGGGGCTCATTTTTTTGCAAGTCTCTCGTTTTAAAATCTAATATCGAAAGGTCTTTTTTTGGAAGGTCANTTGTTTTAAGCTCACTTGTTTTAATAACCTGCGCATGATCATCATTCGTTACTACGCTTTCATTATTAGCACTCAATTGTCTCACCAACATTTTGGCCAAACCCATGCCCTCACCTTGACTAAGCGNTAGGCTCNNTTGGTTGTCTAGCATGTTCTGGTAGAATTTCACATCATCACTACTCAAGATACTGTCTTTGCTGAAGGTCTCATTGGCGGCGCGCATACTCTTAAGCATCATATTTAAGAAGATGCCCTCAAACTGTTTGGCCACCGTGCTGAGCGCTTGTTTTTCATCTTTCAGCAATTTTATATTTTCTAAACCGGCCAGGTCTGTATAGGTAGAAGCAGTGTCCAGCGCGTTATTTGTTATCATTTAGATCACCACTATCTCGGCTCGCAGCGCACCGGCTTGTTTCAGCGCTTCCAATATTGCCATCAAGTCCCCTGGCGCAGCGCCCACCCGATTAACCGCTCGAACAATTTCATCCAGGCTCACCCCAGGTTCAAACAAAAACATTTTGTTTGCTTCCTCTTCAACACTGACCGTAGACTCCGTTGTCACCACAGTCTCGCCGTCTGAAAACGGTGCTGGCTGACTGACCTCTAGATTTTCAGTAATGGTCACTGTGAGGCTACCGTGGGTCACAGCCGCAGGGGACACTTGCACATGTTGCCCGATAACAATCGTACCTGTCCTGGAATTGATAATAATCTTGGCCGCACTTTCTCCGGGCTGAATATGTAGATTCTCTAGCACTGAGAGAAACGTAACTCGCTGGGAGATATCCCGTGGTGCGGAGACTCGGATAGAAGTTGCATCCATAGCACGAGCCACGGTTGAGCCCAGTAATCTATTGATTTCATCGGTGACCCGTTTTGCGGTAGTAAAATCAGACTGGTGTAAGTTGAAAACAAGGCTATCGCCTTTTCCGAAGGGGCTGGGTACACTGCGTTCAATATAAGCCCCGTTGGGAATGCGGCCTACACTGGGTACGTTGACCTGTATTTTTGAGCCATCACCGCCTTCCGCTCCAAATCCTCCCACCACTAAATTACCTTGGGCAATAGCATATATATTCCCATCAGCGCCTTTTAGTGGCGTCATTAATAAACTACCTCCTCTTAAACTTTTTGCGTTACCAACCGAGGATACAGTGATGTCGATGGTTTGACCCGGTTTGCCAAAGGCCGGTATCTCGGCATGGATCAACACTGCCGCCACGTTCTTCAATTGTGGCGTCACTGAGTCGGGTACAGTGATACCAAACTGTGCCATCATATTTTTAAATGTTTGTATGGTAAACGGGGTTTGGCTAGTTTGATCACCCGTACCACTCAAACCGACAACCAATCCATAACCTACTAGTTGGTTATTACGAACACCCGCAACGGAGGCCATGTCTTTGAGACGCTCAGCATATACCTGCTCTGACAAAAATATCGCATCAAACGCCACTAGAGCGAATAGTGCAAGGACGGATCTCAATAGTGTGTTAATTTTATGTGTCATCATAATACTCACTTAAAACATCCAAAATGGACTAACAAAGAAACGCGCCAACCATCCCATACGATTTGAATCGGCAAGGGCACCTTTACCACTATAGGTAATACGAGCATCAGCCAATTTCGTGGATATGATGGTATTGTTTTCTTCAATATCTTCAGGTCTGACTAATCCGGAAATCCGGATATATTCTTCACCCTGGGTTAGCGTCAACCACTTCTCCCCGCGAACAAAAAGCACGCCGTTTGGATAAACTGCTGTAATAGTCACTGTAATACTACCGGTCAGGCTATTACTTTGATCGGTNCCAGAAGCCCCTGAGAACTCCCGTGACGCACTCAATCCAGTATCAAGATCTCCCGACCCATCTGACAACCCGAGGTGCGGTGTCCTGCCAAATAGATTCGGCGCAGAAATACTAGTACTATTTTCTTTAGTCATCTTCGTTGCCGACGACTTGGTTGAGGTGGTACTTTCCGATAACAGCACTGTCAGAATATCCCCGACACGACGTGCCCTTTTATCTTCCCATAATTGCACCCCAAACCCCTCTTGATAGATTGCGCCGGTATTCAGTGCTACGGGTACACTTAAACTGGGCAGCACTGGTGCAAACTTGGGGTCATTAGGTGATGGGTGGCGGGTGGTGGCACAGGCTGTTAACATCATCACCGCCGCCACGACCACTATTCTGCTGTTCAAAAATAAATTGCTGTTATAAAAAAAACGNGNNTTCAGCACTTCGATATCACCTTTTNCTATTGGCTTTTCTAAATTCATTAAAGATTCTGCGTAATGAAACTCAGCATTTGATCTACGGTTGAAATCACTTTTGAATTCATTTCATACGCCCGCTGGGTAGAAATCATATTCACTAGCTCTTCAACTACATTGACGTTTGAGTTTTCAAGCGACCCTTGCAGGACACTGCCCACACCATTGATGCCAGGATTAGAGGTGCTCGGTGCACCACTAGCGGTGGTCTCACTAAAGAGATTGTCTCCTAGTGCTTGCAGCCCAGCAGGATTGGCAAAATCAGCTAACTGTATTTGCCCCGCTTGCGAGGCCGTACCATCCACTACAGTGGTAACAATACCGTCTGCTCCAATGGTCACCGTTGCAGAGGTGGTGGGAATGGTAATCGCCGGCTGTACCACATAACCGGAGGAAGTGACCAGTTGACCCGTTGAATCCACTTGAAATTGNCCATCACGGGTATAGGCAAGATTNCCNNTGGGTGTTANCACCTGGAAAAAACCGCGACCNTTGACTGCCATATCCAAAGGCTGCTCCGTCACCTGTAGGTTACCCATGGTGAAGACCTTTTGTGTTGCTACCGTGCGCACCCCTGTGCCTTGCTGCAAACCGGAAGGGAGGGTGGTGTCTTGGGATGATTGAGCACCGGGCTGGCGTTTAATTTGATACAACAAGTCTTGAAACACGGCTCTGTCCCGCTTGTAGCCAGTAGTACCCACGTTGGCCAGATTATTTGAAATACTATTCAAACGAGCGTCTTGCGCTGTTAACCCAGTCTGACTGATCCATAATGCTGCGTGCATACCCATTTCCTCAATGCTGATATCGGTAAATAATGTCCGCTATCGTTGCTTAAATAACTGTTATTAACGCTTATTAAACTTTATTAAATGCCCTGCAGAAGTCGTGCCGAGTTCTCGTCCAGCTCTTCTGCTTTCGACATCATTTTCATTTGTAGCTCAAATTGCCGCGACAGACTCATAATCTCCATTAGTGCTTCCACGGGATTAACATTGCTGCCTTCCAGAACGCCCTTCTGAATCCGCACCACACTATCGGGCGGTTCAATGTTGCCGTCTTTACGACGAAACAGGCCATCGGACCCTTTGGTGAGTTGAGCCAGCTCTGGATTGACCAGTTTGATTCTATCCACTTCCGTCAAGGTTTCAGGGCCTTGGCCTAATGCTTGAATCGTCACCGTTCCATCAACACCTATCTCTATTTTTTCAAAGGGTGGTAATGTCAGCGGACCGGCATTACCCATTACAATAAGGTCATTCTGCGTTTTGATGAGGCCGTTTGAATCCACCATCAACTCACCAGAACGGGTAAAGGCCTCGTTTCCTTCTCTGTCCAAAACAGCCAACCATCCTTCACCTTGGACAGATATATCAAGATCTCTATTGGTGGTTATCATGCTGCCCGGCCGAAAATCAACCCCGGGGCTTTCCGTCATGGCATAAACCCGAGAGGGGAAATGGCCGCCGAAAACTTGCATGGACCTAGCTTGAGCTAGGTCCGCTTTAAATCCGGTAGTGGCAACGTTTGCTAGGTTATGGGAGTGAATATTCTGCGCTAGCATTGTTTGCTTCGCACCACTCATCGCAACATATAACATCTTATCCACAGAGTTCTCCCAATCAATTTACACCGACATTCATTGCCGCTTTTCTTGCTTAACTCTAGTGTTGCATTTTTAATGCCAAAAAAAACCGCAAGTACACCTATCCTTGGCACACTTGCGGTTACGGACTTGATTCCTGGTATTAGAATTCGCTATTAACGTAGATTAATAATGGCTTGAGTTACTGCATCCGCCGTTTCAATTGTTTTTGCATTGGCTTGGAAATTACGCTGTGCAATGATCAATCCAACCAGCTCTTGCGAGAGATCCACATTCGATTCTTCAAGCGCACCCGATTGCAACACGCCTAATGCAGCAGACCCCGGCGTGCCTAATAATGCAGTTCCTGAGGCAAATGTTTCTGACCACGAGGAATCACCCAAGGGTTGCAGTCCCTGCGGATTATTAAAGTTCGCTAATGCGACTTGACCCAGCACTTGCGATTGGCCATTGGTAAAACGGGTAAAGATTTGCCCGTCAGAGGTAATATCAACATCCGCCAGTCGGCCCACGGTGAATCCATCTTGAGACATATCGTTGACAGCAAATGCAGAGCCAAACTGTGTGGCGTCCCGGATATCAATGGAAAAATTTGAGTAATTCAGATCGACTATCGTTGTGCCTGCCGCTTCGAGCACGATTCTTTCCGCCGTTGTTAATGGACCTCGAGAGCCGTTGTCCTCCCCATCACCATTCAGCGGATTCCAATAAGTGATACTTACCGCTTGAGAGCCCGTGGCATTCAGTGTGCCATCGTCATTATAAACCAAATCAAAGGAGGCAGGTTGGGCTTGGGTATCCAAAGGAGGCGCTAATGCAGGGTTGGGATCTCCNACATCTTCGCCATCAATTTGCACATGCATAGTCCACGATCTAACGGCAGACTCCTTGACGAAATACATAGTCATTACATGAGAGTTACCTAAACTATCAAACACATTCACCGATGTGGCATGGTTATAGGTATCTTGATCCGTCGGATCAAATTGATTATTGACAAAAGCTTGCTGAATAATATCCTGCTCAAATAGACCTGACCCATCATCAGCACCCACCGCCGGCGCAGCAGTCAAGATAATATCCTCATCCATCGTAAAAGCGATAGAGCCCCCCACCGTAGCTGTGAGTCCCGCGTTATTAGTCACATCCTCCCCGCCAGTATCGATAACGCCATTGCCATTAGTGTCTTGGTCACCTAAACCATCACCCTGTAATACGATAATTCGATTGGTTGAGCCTTGTAGGGTCAAACCATCCAATGGATCAGTGGAATTGGTCACAGCAATTGTTAAATCAACACCTGTGTTGGAGGTCAGGGCAACCGTACCCGCCCCGTTATCATTCACCGCAGTGATACCGGGCAGTGTACTGTTGGTAAAACTATTGATCGCAATAGCAATATCTTGTGCTGTAATAGGCCCTGTGAAGTCTGCAGAATCCACTAACGTCACACCGTTTAAAGAAACGACTAAACCACCATTATCCAATATGGCAGAGATCACCGCAGTGGTAGACGGGTTAGCGGCGATACCGGCCACCGCCGCGAATTGACTGGCAGATGTAGCAGCGGACGCATTGAGTGCGGTGGTTACAGTTCGGGTAGTGGTGTCCGCTAAAGTGATGGTAGCCACTTCCGAAGGATATCCATTATTGACCCCAGACTGAACATCCCCAATAGCAGCCCCTCCTGTGGGGTAAGTTGTACCTACCACTGCGGGTGGTACTTCGCCCGCATCCACGTTGAATTCTGCCGTTACCGAGCCAGTTTGACGAGGCGGTAGATTGTCAGTACTAATCTGCAACGCTGTGGGAGTGTCCGAGATCACGCCATCGATGGCCTGAAACCCTAAAAGAAAACTGTCATTCGCCGATACGACAAATCCNNTCTCATCCAACCCGAANACGCCCGCTCGGGTATATTCCGTTGAGCCATTATTCTCTAACCTAAAAAATCCGTTACCATTTATCGCCAAATCCAAACCATTATTGGTAAAGGATATATTACCCTGAGAAAATTGTTGCGACACATCTGCCAATACCACACCACTACCGATTTGGTTGCCACCGCTACCGGAGGCAGATGCAGCATATACATCAGCGAAGTTTGCTCGCGACTGTTTGAAACCCGTAGTACTCGCGTTCGCAATATTATTACCAATTACACTCAGATCATCACCTGCGGCTCTGAGACCGGATACGGCTGTATTAAATGCCATGAGATTTCTCCTACTGTTTGACTAATTAATCTGTTTAATCTGATCAAGAGCGACTGGACCCACTCCTGCAATATTCAATCTAACACCGCCCCCACGCCCTACGGTAACGCTGTCCACATTGGCGTTCATATAGGTACTCAACTGGGTTGTTTCTCCATTATTGACAGCACGCGCTTCAACCCGATAATTACCCACGGGCATGGCTACACTATTTTTATCGAAACCGTCCCAACTAAAGGCAACATCCCCTGCCGACTGAAAACCCATGGGCAATGTTCGTAACAGTTCTCCATTTGAAGAGAAAATATCAACTTCTACCTTGGTACTAGTAAAAGGTAATTCGAAACTGCCTCGCATACTTTCACCGGCGTTTAACTCACCATAGTCCGTGGGAATCTGCACCGATCGCCCCACTAAAGCCGTGGCTTGCAAGGCTTGACTAGATCTAAAACTGTCGGCCATCGAGGACATGGATACGTTAAGGTCATTGATGCCTGCAACGGTATTAAACTGAGCTAACTGCGACAAGAAAGCACCACTTTCCTGTGGTTCCAACGGGTTTTGATTCTCCAACTGCGCTATCATCAGCGTTAAGAAATCAGTTTTGTTTTTCGCATTCTCACTCTGCTCCTCTTGCCGATTCACGGAGAGTCGTTCAAACACTGCGTTAGTTTCGTGTGGGTTAGTTTGAATACCCGTTATGTCAGACATCGTTTTTCTCCAATCTCCACTTGCTTCATTTCATCACATTACCGATTCGTCACATTACCGATTCATTACTGGCCCAAGGTTAGCAACTGTTGCATCATTTTCTTCGCGTTATCCATCACTTCCACATTAGTTTGAAAGGAGCGGGACGCTGAAATCATATTCGCCATCTCTTCTACTACATTGACATTCGGATAGGTAACAAAACCTTCCTCATCCGCCATGGGGTGGCTAGGTTGGTAGCGCCGCGGTAATTCTGCGTCGCTCTCCACTATCCCTCTTACTTCCACTCCCTGACCGCTGGACAGGCCCCGGCCAAAATTATCCATTCCAAAACCATTATTCTGATAGTGATTTTTCAACACCGCAAAAACGGGATGTCGAGCACGATAGGTCTGGTCGACGCTACTGCTAACACTTTCCGCATTGGCTAAGTTACTGCTCACCGTGTTTAAACGAATGCTTTGAGCACTCATTGCTGAACCAGCGATATCAAATACATCCAATAATCCCATGTTGCACCTAACCTCTTTACCCGTTTTACCCGTTCATTATTCGCCGCGAATCGCGCCGATCAGTCCCTTTATCTTGCCATTTAGAAAGTGGAAACTGGCGTTATAAAGTAGTGTATTTCTTGCATATTCCGCATTTTCTTTATCCGCATCGACGGTATTTCCGTCAATAGAGGGTTGTGCCGACGTGCGATATTTCAGCCCTTCCATGGCGCTGGATTCCACCAATCCTGATCGGTGCAGCGTACTGGTTGCTGCCATACGCACAGAGGACCCCGGATTGTTATAGCCTCGCATCACTTCGGCGAAATCAATATCACGTGCCTTATATCCAGGTGTATCTGCGTTGGCAATATTATTAGCTAATAACTCCGACCGTTTGATTGTTGTATTGAGTGCTACCTCATACAGTCCGAAATCTAGACTTAGTGCCGACATTACATATAACCTCTTACCATTTACGAAATTCGGATGACTGATAATCCTAGTCATAAATAACAAAGCAATGACTGTGCCACAGCTTCAGCACTGTCATTTTCAATAGCTTAGAGGGGAGGAAGTGGATGTAAGAGTGGTTCAATTGATTCTTAAGGGAATAGCGCTAGGAAGGTGGCAATAGGTTTCCGATCTAATTGCCGCTTTATCTGGCTCGATACACCAAGCCGGGGTGGGTTTGTACCATCTCGTAAATATCGGTTAACCCATGCAGAGATTCAGACCCACCCAGAAAGAGATAACCCCCTGGCTTTATGCAGGCATGCATACGAGTCAGGATATCTGCTTTGAAATCCGACGAAAAATAGATAAGGACGTTGCGACAGAAAATAATATCGAATTTACCTAATAGACTGTAACTATCTTGTAAATTCAGTGTTCGAAACTCAACCCTGCGTTTAATCTCCGCCTTAAGCTCCCACTCACCGTTATCCATTTCGCTGAAGTTAAATTTCAACCTCTCCGGTGACAGTCCTCGTCCCAGGGCCAGAGATTCATAATGCCCTAACCTAGCTTGATCGAGAGCTTCTTTTGAAATATGAGTAGCAACAATTCTCACATTAGAGCCAATGGGTAACTGCCCACTTTTTCGAGCTTCATCCGCACACATACTCAATGAGTAAGGCTCTTGGCCATAGGAACAAGCGGCAGACCAGATACGAATATCATTATTACTAGCTTTCGCACGTTCTTTGAAAAGCGTCGAAATAAGATGATCAAAAGGATGACGATCTCTAAACCACAACGTTTCATTGGTGGTCATAGCATCGATGGTAGCTTGTTTTAGCGTTGAAAATGGCTGTGATTCAATCTCACCAATTAAAGCCCTGAGGCTAAGAATCTCTTTTTCTTTTAGCAATTTTTTGAGCCGACTTTGCACAAGGTAATGCTTGTTATCGCCCAAAAGAATACCGCAGGCATTTTCGAGAAATAAACGAAAAGCTTCATAGTCCTCTATCTGATCCTTTTTACTTTGGACTCCGTTCCCGAACATAATTTTATATATATCTCAATATCACGTTAGTTTAATCAATCGGTTCGAGTGTAATACTGTGTTCTTTACAATAGTTATTTACTCGTTCCGATAGAAGATCCGCCAATTCTTCGGGTTTAAACTTAGCTAAGAAATTATTTGCACCCACTTTTTCAACCATGGCTTGATTGAATATACCACTCAAAGAGGTATGCAAAATGACATGCAAACCTGATAATTTTGGGTCAGCCCTCACAGCAGCAGTCAATGTATAACCGTCCATTTCGGGCATCTCAATATCAGAAATCATCATTATGTATTCTTTGCTAACATCAACGCCATCTTTCACAAGTGCCTGCAGATGTTCTAAAGCCTGCAAGCCATCATTCAGTAATACAGGTATAATACCCATCTTTTCCACACATCGCTTAATTTGCTTTCTCGCTACGCTGGAGTCATCAGCGACGAGCACTTTCAATTTGTGCTCTTCTATGACTTCGATTACTGACTGATGAATTATTTCCTCACCCAGCGAATAAGTCTCACGAGGCGCCACTTCGGAAAGTATCTTCTCTACGTCAATAATTTCAACAATTCGATCTTCTACATCCGTCACTGCTGTCAGATAATTGTCTTTACCCGCCCCTTTTGGCGGTGGGTGAACTGATGCCCAATTTATATTAACAATACGCTCAACAGACCGAACCAAAAACCCTTGTACGGCTCGATTGTACTCGGCAATAATAACGAAACAATTATCAATGTCATCCAACGGCTGATGGCCAGTTGCATGGTTTAAATCTAAAACTGAAATGGTGCCTCCTCGAATATGCGCTACACCTCGCACCACAGGGTTACGCTTGGGTATTAGCGTTAACTTCGGGCAACGCAGCACCTCTTTCACTTTAAAAACATTAATACCATAAACTTGGTCGCCATCTAGCCTAAACAACAAAAGCTCTAATCGGTTTTGACCCACCAATTGAGTACGTTGATCAACTGCCTCTAAAACACCAACCATATACATCTCCTGCGTACAGCTTATTGATCACCGTTTAAGACTGAGTAGGCACAACGTTTGCTTAATGTCTAAGTGGAGTCTTATTCGTTGGATTCTAGTCAACTATTTGACAACTATTTGACAACTACACACTGCAACCATCCGCAATATTGGATACCTATAATATGAGGATAGGTGAAAAAATGTTATTGCATAACCTTAGCGTAAGCTTTTTTGTAACTTGCTGCTTAGCCTTGTTTTCAATGCCTATTATAGCTAGCGAGACATCGGAGCAAATTCATAGCGCAGTCAAAAATTTCGTGCAAAATCACGAAAAAACCTTCCTTTCAAAATCTGGTATTAATGCCGATAGAGCCAGCAGAATCGAAACGAAAATAGGCTACGTGGATCCCCGCCTAAACCTAAAACCGTGTCAAATCCCTTTAGAAGTCAACTTTCGACACAGCAATAAAACCACGGGTAGACTAACGACTAAGGTGTCTTGTAACACGGGCTCTTTATGGTCCCTATACGTACCTGTCACCATCGACCTGTATCAAAGGGTTGCAATAGCGAACACCCCAATTCCCCGTGGTGCTCACTTACAGCAGCATCATCTTCGGTTGGAAGAAAAGAATATATCGATGTTGTATAGAGGTTACTATTTCAATACAAAGCCCTTACTCGGATTCGTGACCACTAGAGCCATCAAGATCGATGAAGTGATCAGTCCCCGCAATCTCACCGCACCGAAAGTAATCTACCGCAATGAAGAAGTTACCATAATAGCTAAAGCAGGCGGATTGAGGGTACGCGCGTCAGGAGTGGCGCTGAGCGACGGTGTCTTGGGCGAAACTATCAGTGTCCGTAATAAGAATACAAAAAAGATCGTTGAAGCCAGGGTCCGGGGTCCCGGAAAAGTAGAAATTCAGATTTAGGCTGACTAGACTAATGAATTATAGATATTTTTAATTTTTTGAGAATTTTCTCTNATAAATATTAAAGGTGNAGTACCAGGGGCCGATAACTAAAGTTGAGCAGGGTAAATAGTAGAGGAATTTTCAATCATGCCTATAGATTTCAACGGCATATCGTCGAGTTCATCGGCGAGTAACCGTACCAAAGCTACCGAGACAGGTAAGGCTTCGGCAGCGGCGCCTGTTGTCAAGGAAGGCGACCACGGTACCAGCGCAGGTTCTGAAGATAAAGTCTCCTTAAGCGGTGAAGCGAAAGCACTTCATCAACTGGAAGAACAGATCAAGGCATTACCGGTCACTGATCAAGATAAGGTGAACAATTTCCGGACTGCCATTGCCGACGGAACGTATCAGCCTAACCCAGAAAATATTGCGACGAAGATGCTAGACGCGGACACCTTGTTTTAGAACGAGAACGAAATAGCTAGCGCTAGGTTTTAATACGAAATTTAGGACCTATCTTCTAAACAAAAGTCCTCCAGGGACGATTTCACACGCCTATCGTTTTGTTTATCATTTTTATCCATCTGATTTTATTTGTATGCCTAAGCCAATCGCCTTGGGCATACAATTTGCAAGTCATCCAATGACGCAAATAAAACTATTGGATTGATATGACCATGTCTACGAAGCTTAAGCAAAAAAAACCAAACCCCTCCGCTAGCCCTACAACTAGCCCTACAACTACAACTACTCCTACAACTACAACTACAACTACTCCTACAACTACCCCTTCGATGCCCGACAAGACTGCTCGGTTATTTTACCAAATTATCAATGAGAACTTTGTCTTAGCACAAAAACTATCAATACAACTCAAAGCTGAAAGAGCCTGTATTGCTAAACGGGATTTTAATGGCCATCAAAAAATATTGGATGAAAAAACTGAATGCGTTAAAGGACTAGCACAAGCAGAGCAACACCTCATTCTGCTATTTAAAAAGATGGGAATTGAAGATTACGATTCAGCTAAAATAGACGCTCTTATTCTAAACTGCCCGCCTTCACATCGCTCTTTAATCAGTAGTGGATGGAAATCACTGAAAGCGGAACTAAGTCAATGTAAGCAATTAAATTCCATTAATGGCCGAATTATACATCACTCCAAAGGACATATTGATCGTTTACTGTCTATCATTAAAGGACAGGATCACCGAGCAACACTTTATCAAGCAGATGGGCACTCCCAGCACCAAGCTGCAACAAGGTCATTAGCTAGAGCATAAAATGTGGTTTTCAAATTTACGCCAGAAATTTACAACTCAAAGTAATAAAAAGAAAATCACTGAAAGCAAGCAAATCAAATCCTTGCTTTCTAAGATCCAAAAAGCTCGCACTCATTTAACGGTGAATGTTGAAGATAGGCATGGCAAGGCGCAGGACTTTGCCAGCTTTTTGTTAAAAATTGATAAGCAATTGGTAAAACCTCGTCTAGTGTTCGATGAATTGTTCCCCCTTACGGGCAATAAACTACTAAAGGCGGGCGATGATTTTAATGTACACGTAGACTCCAATGGTATCATCATTGAGTTTTCAGCTCGCATCCTCCGTATCGAACAGGAGAAAAACTCAGCCCTCTACTATTGTGATTATCCAGAGAAAGTAACTCACGAGCAACAACGCAAAGCCTACCGGGTCAAAATAAAAAATAAACTAGAATTTCCTGTCATGCTAATGAGTGACAACCGCAGTGCTATTAAAGGCAATTTAGGCGATTTATCGAATACCGGAATGAGAGTTGATTTATACCAACCCGTTGATCCGCCTCTGCAAAAAGGGGAAATAATACAAAACTGCTACGTGGCTGTGGCCAAAGGTAAATCCCTTAAATTTTCTGCACAAATAAAACATATAGGCACCAACCGTGCGGAAAAACGAAAATTTGTAGGCTTGCATTTTACAAATTTGGAAAAAAATGGCGATCAGCTTATTAGCAAGTTGGTCCTTACTCTGCAATCCCAGGGGAAAAAATAAATTCAGGTAAAAGACCTAAGGTCACTGCTCTTTCAACATCTTCCCATCGATCCACATCCCATCGTCTATCAAGCAGTTTAACTTTCAACTTGAATGAATTTGCTTTGTCTAAAGTCTGGGATAGCACCTTTGGCCCCCCCCATTCTATATTTGAAAATAAACCCTCTAACTCAGCGCCTTGTATCTGACAGGTCAGCCCCATCATCACATAACCCCCGTCCTCTGCTGGACCCAAAACTAAATCAACCTCCTCAGCTGCCATCAGATCAATGGACTGCTGAATATATTCAGGTGACACCGACAAACAGTCACCGCCTATTAAAATAACTCGCCTATATTGCATGCGAGCCAGGTCAACAGCAAACTTCATCCGCTCTCCTAAGTCATGGCCTTGCTGTTGGCACACTTCAATACCAAAACGTTCTCGTAACGGCTTAATGAAGCTGTGTTGGGGATGATTGGCAACCCACAATTGAACTTTAGCATCCACAACGGACAACACGGTTTCCAGTACTTTTTCTAATAGAATCTGATGGATCTTCGCCGCGCCTTCGGCCCCCACTTTCGGTATCAGCCTTGTTTTCACCTGTCCAGGAATCGGTGCTTTAGAGAAAAGTAAAATTACCGTACCCCCAATTTGTGACTCCACCATGTAACCTTCCCGTTTAGCATTCCATATTCCCCGAACTTTAATTGCTTTGGGAATATTGCTCGGCCAATTGATGAGGGTCCGCACCACGATAGTACGCGTACCTCAATCGCCACATTAGAAAAATAGTGTTATAAATTCCGCCCCGCTCCCAACGACGACTTGAGGTGACGAGTTTAAGGGAAGAACAATAAGGGGGAGCCAATTTTTTAAGCCTCTTCGAAATCTCCACATCTTCCATCAGCGGGATGTCCGCAAAACCACCCAATTCTTTAAAGGTTTGGTGCCGCACAAAAATGGCTTGATCCCCCGTCGCCACTGAAGTTAATCGTGACCGATAATTGATAAACCATTCCACACATCTCAACATAGGATGCCTTCCCGAAAGTGACACATCAAACCGCCCCCACGCATGCTCATGGGACTGTGACACTTGTGCTAACTCGGAGGCAAAGTTCTCGGGAACAATGGTATCCGCGTGCAGAAAAACCAGCATATTTCCCGTGGCAGTAGCGGCTCCCTTATTCATCTGCTTCGCTCGACCCAAATCGGTCTGCAATAGTTGAAAGGTA
>JAESQG010000040.1 GCA_016765265.1 Pseudomonadales bacterium
TATAAGTTCAGTGTGGCAAGCCTTTTTAGTCTTGTGAAGACTTCGGGGTGCAATGTTATCGAAATTTTATACTCTTAAATTAGTTGTGATAAATTCGTGATATTTTCGTGAAGCTATCGCCACATGAAGGGGTTACCCTATAAACTGTGGAATTTGAATTACTTACATTTTGAATTATTGACATATTGGTGGTCATGAAAACTCAATTATTAGTGATAGAAGACGATCCGGATATCAACAAACTGTTGAGTATGAACCTGAACGATAACAACAATGAAGTGTACAGTTGTGACGATGGGCTCAAGGGGTTACAGCTGGCAATGACGGGCAATTATCAATTGATAGTTCTTGATATCATGTTGCCCGGGCTTGATGGCATTGAGATCTGTAAAAAATTACGAGCAGAAAATATTTTTGTGCCGATTTTAATGCTCACTGCAAGAGATTCAGAGGCAGATCGAGTGATTGGTTTGGAGATGGGAGCCGATGACTATCTTACCAAGCCCTTTAGTGTGCGAGAACTGCAAGCTCGGGTAAAAGCACTACTGCGTCGCTCGGAAATACAAAAGAACGTGAGCCTACCTGAACTTGAATGCTTGGAGTTTGGCGATCTTAAAATTGAAGTAGAGAAGCGTTTAGTCACGTTGTCGAATAAAATGGTAGACCTGACGAGTACCGAATTTGATTTGCTACTTTATATGGCACGCAAACCGGGTTTAGTGTTTAGTCGTAGTCAATTGCTCGATCGTGTTTGGGGATATCAACACAGTGGGTATGAGCATACGGTCAATTCTCATATTAATCGGCTGCGTACTAAATTAGAAAAGAATCCGTCGAAACCCAACTACGTGTTGACAGTTTGGGGTGTGGGTTACAAATTCACTGATGTTTAACTAAATCCATCTAATCTGGAATTATTGAAAGATCAACTAAGGAGAGATGTTATCAATAACCCCTAAATTCTTTTTATACAAAACTGTCATTGTTACTGATTTTATTTTTTATTTTAGTGGTGGTTTCTTTTTTTATACTAACTCAGAAATTAACATATGATTATCGCAATGAAGTAGAGCAGAAACTGCATACCGATTTGGCAGCTCATATTGTTCATGACAATCAACTTTTAAAAAATGGTGAGATTGATCAAGGCGCTTTGAAGAAGGCATTTCATACCATGATGGTGTTAGGACCTAGTTTTGAGTTTTATATCTTAGACCCTGGGGGCCAGGTAATGACGTACTCGGCAGATCCCAATAAGATAAAGCGACAACGGGTCAACCTTGAGCCAGTAAAGCAATTACTTTCGGGAGATATTAAGTTGCCGATTTTGGGGGATGACCCTCGCTCTGGAATACGGCAAAAAATATTTTCTGTTGCGGGTATCCATGAAGGCGATCAATTGGTTGGGTATTTATACGTTATTATTGGGGGAGAGATTTATGATGGCCTGATGGATATGTTGGGAAAAAGCCATATCATAAGGTTAGGTCTTTGGGGNGNNGCNTCNTCNTTNCTCATTGGNTTNGTNGTNATNNTATTNCTTTTTTCANTGCTNACNCGNCCNCTTNGACGGCTNAGNNAAGAGATGCNAAATTTTAGAGAAAATGGNTTNGCCACTACTNCTTTNACGNTNCCTGNNACNNAATGGAANNGTGATTCNGCNGATGAAATACANCGNNTAGGTNCTACNTTNGTGGAAATGGCNGNNACCTTNAAACANCANTATCAAAANGTGAAAGACATNGANGANTTACGCCGTGAGCTTATTTCTTANGTGTCACANGATTTNAGAACGCCGCTGACNTCATTGCAAGGGTATCTTGAAACTTGGCAGCTAAATAAAGAAAATCTTTCTGATCAGGAAGGCGAAGAACTTATCGCGGTGGCCGTTAAAAGTGCAAAGCAAATTAGCCGATTGGTAGAGCAGCTGTTTGAGTTAGCGCATTTGGATAGTGAAAATGTGCAGCTAAATCTAGAATCGGTTTCAGTTGCGGAACTGGCACAGGATGTTTTGCAGAAATTAAGTATCGAAGCGGAGCGAAGAAAAATTTCCCTTGATGTCACGCCAAAGGATCCATCAATAATGGTTAATGCTGATATCGGAAAGCTTGAAAGAGCTTTTACTAATCTTGTGGATAATGCTGTGCGCCATTGTAAGGAGGGGGATCAGGTTGTCATTGGTCTACAGTTGGAAGGTGCAGAGGTTGAAGTCAGCATACGCGATACCGGCTTAGGAATCCCTGAACCTGATTTAGAACATCTTTTTGAGCCTCATTTTCGCGCGACTAATAGCGTGAAGGGTGGATGGGGGAACTCAGGTCTAGGCTTAGCCATTACCCAAAGAATATTACAACTCCATGGCAGTGATATAACGGTTAACAGTGTACTGCACCAGGGAACTGAATTTCGTTTTCGTCTGCCGGTGTCTAGACCTAACTGAATAATGAATTGGTGCTACGCATGAGATTGTGAGATTGTGAGATTGTGANAGATTATAGAATTTATGATTGGAGGAACGGTGATTAACGATAAATGGCCACAACGTATCGTGTGCTTAACAGAAGAGACAACGGAATTGCTGTATCTGTTAGGTGAGGAAGATCGTATTGTTGGGATTTCGGGGNTTACCGTGCGTCCCCCTATTGCCAGGAAAGAAAAGCCAAAAGTTTCCGCATTTACTAGCGCAAAAGAAAGCAAAATTCTGGATTTAAACCCTGATATGGTCTTTGCTTTTTCTGATATGCAAGCGGATATTGTGGCAGATCTTGTGCGGGCGGGATTAGAGGTGCATGTCTTTAATCAGCGCACCGTGGCGGGCATTTTTCGAATGATAACCACGGTAGGACGCTTGCTCTCGGTTGAAGAAAAAACCCAAAAGTTAATGGAACAATATCAACGACATTTAGAAAATGTGGCTGAACAAGCGAAGCAGTTGAAGCGGCGCCCCGTGGTGTATTTTGAAGAGTGGAATGATCCCTATATGGCCTGTATTCAATGGGTCTCTGAGTTGATAGAGTTAGCTGGCGGTATCAATTGTTGTAAAGACTTGTCGATACACCCAGACGGGAAAAGTCGAATAATTGCTGATCCGCAGCGAATAATCGATGCGCAGCCTGATATCATTATTGCTTCCTGGTGTGGCCGTAAATTTCGACCAGGGCATTTTCGCGATAGAGAAGGGTGGGGGGATATTCCCGCCGTGAAAACAGATTCTCTGTATGAAGTTAGGTCCCCTATTATTCTTCAGCCCGGTCCTGCATCGTTGACAGATGGTGTGGATGCAATACTGGATTTATTTGTACAATGGAATGAAAAAACGTAGCCGACAGTTTGTGCGTTTGTATCAATAAGAAAACCAGCCCAGATTTTAACTATATTCATTAGATAAATCATNAGANAAATCATNAGATAAATCATCAGATAAATCAGTAAGANTCTGAGCTGGATCTATTTAATNTTAGTTAACGCCNTTACCTTGTGCTTTCCAAAAAGGTTTGCGCAGTTCGGTTTTCAAGATCTTGCCAGCGCCACTGACGGGTAATGGCTCTTGCTGAAAACTGATGCTGCGTGGACATTTATAACCTGCAATGAGTTCAGCGCAATGTTTCTTTAACTCATCTTCCGTTAATTTTTTGCCTTCGTGCAATACGACTACTGCATGTACCATTTCGCCCCAATCTTTATGGGGTATACCAATAACAGCACATTCCATAACGGCAGGGTGTTGATAAATTGCATTTTCAGTTTCTGTGGAATAAACGTTTTCACCGCCGGAGATAATCATGTCTTTAGAGCGGTCGACGATATAGATAAAACCCTCGTCGTCCATATAAGCCATATCACCAGTGTGCATCCACCCACCTCGCAAGGTTTCCTTGGTGAGTTCTTCCATTTTCCAATAGCCTTTCATTACATTGGCGCCGCGAGCTAAAATTTCGCCCACTTCACCGCGAGCTACTTCATTGTCGTTTTCATCGGCGATCTTAATTTCCGTTGCCACACCGGCTCGTCCAGCTGATTTTAAACGACCGGCGTAGGGGCCTTCCATAGTGTGGTATTTCGGTTCAAGAAAGGTAATCAATGGAGCCGTTTCAGTCATACCGTAACCTTGTGAGAATTTGCAATTAGGCAGTAATTCCATCGCTCTCAATAATACAGCCTCTGGCATTGGCGATGCGCCATACATGAGTCTCTTAAAGTTTGATAGGTCGTAATTTTCAATGCCAGGAAGATTGATCATCATATTGATCATCGTGGGTACCAACAAACAATTGGTGACCTTATCTGAGACTATGGTTTTCAAAGTGTCTTCAGGATCAAACTTAGCTATAAAGCTGTGAGTGCCACCGGCAAGAGTAATGGCAAATGTCGAGGCACAATCCGCTAGATGAAACATGGGTGCGGCGTGTAAATAAGTCACTTCTTCGTCTATCTGTGATGCGGGGATAATATTGAGTGTGTTAACCAGTAGATTGTCGTGCGTCAACATAACCCCTTTGGATCGACCCGTTGTTCCACCCGTGTAAAATAAACCGGCTATGTCGTCGCCTTGGCGCTCAGCATCTTGAGCAGGCTCATTGTTTTTTATTAAATCTTCATAATTGATGCAACCTTCGGGAGTGTCACCATCGCCAGCAAACACTATATGCTTAACGGTATCCATTTTACCTTTTAAGGCCGGCAACATGGCCGCGAATGTATCATCAATAACTAATACTTTGGTTTCCGAATCATTTAATGTGAATAAAATTTCCGGTGGTGCTAAACGGATATTGACGGGCACAACAATACCGCCAGCCCAGGGTACGGCAAAAAAATATTCAAGGTAACGATCACTGTTTAACGACAATATAGCGACTCGGTCTTCAGTCTCTACACCCAACCCTTTTATCCCTTGGGCTAGACGCGCCATACGGTCTTTGAATTCAGTCCAGGTATATTTTCGATCACCGAATAGGGTGGCTAAGCCATTGGGATTTATTTGAGCCGCTCTATTTACACATTGAGACAGATACATAATCTTTCCTAAATTATTGTTGATTGATTTTTTTTAAGTCATTCCGAATGAAAGCGAATTGTTGACCTTTCGGATGAATTGTTGACCTTGCGGATACTGTGCGAAATTTGCTGAAAGAAAGCGGGGGATTTTCCTGTAGCTTTATTGTACACGTTCGCGACGAGGACGAATATTGTCATATCCTTATCATGAACTCAAGACCCTCGCGTTTCTTGAAAGACTACCCGCGATAGGCACGCCGCCACTTCACCCTAAATATCGATAAGTTTCGATAAAAGAGCTAAAAACAGGCAAAATAACGCTTAAAACGGGTGATAGTTAATCTATTGTTCCTTCGGGTTTGATAAATTAGGCTTTGGGTACATAATGTCTCATAAGTGGAACAGTTAAATATGGGGAAGTGATGGCGGATCTTAATGGTATGGTGGTGTTTTCCAAAGTGGTGGAGGTCAGTAGCTTCACTGGTGCTGCTCGTATTCTCGACATGCCTAAATCAAGTGTAAGTCGTAAGGTGTCTGAATTGGAAGAGAGGTTGGGGGTTCAGTTACTCTATCGAACCTCTCGCTCTGTTCAGTTGACGGAAATTGGTGCCGAATATTATGCACATTGCACGCGAATTGCTGAAGCGGCAGAGGTGGCAGATCATATAGTGACTCAACGGCAGTTGGTACCTCAAGGGAAGTTAGTTATATCTACTCCTGTACCTTCCGGTAATTATCTTTTTGATATTGTATTTGGTAGTTTTCTCGAGCGCTATCCGCTAGTGGAGATGGAGTTAAGAATAGATTCAGGTGATGGGTCCAATTTGGAACCAGATGTGGATATTGCTATCCGCAATGGGCCACTTCCAGATTCAGATCTTATTGCCCGGCCCATCGGCACTGTTAGATACTTTCTTTGTGCAACACCAGAGTATATTGAAAAGTTTGGATTACCCAAGTCTATCGAAGAGTTAAAGGATCATCAGTTTATTAAAGACGCCTCTGACGCAAACGCTTCTGTTTTAGAATTTTCGCGAGACGATAAGCCTTTTTCCATTCCTGTTAAGGGGCGCCTTATTATGCCAAGCCCGGTTCAACAGCATCAAGCAACCTCGGCACATATGGGTATCTCGAAGTTGCCGGTTTATCTGTGTGGCAATAGTATTCGTCAAGGCAAGCTAGTGAGCGTGTTACCTGAATATCAGTTTCCTCACAAAACGATGTATTTGGTTTATCGTAGCAGCAAAATTCAACCCATGAAGTTAGCGCTATTGATCGATCACATTGCCAACGCATTTAATCAGAATGCACCTTGGGACAGAGAATAAACGGTCAATTTGCAGTGGAATTATTTCTTGGTATTTAACCATCGAACCGTGGAGGTTCCAGTACCGGGTGATAAGATCTCCGCGACTTCTGGCATTAGCTGCGATAGCGCTTCATCAATTAACCACGGAGCATTCACTATCGCCATGCCTGAACCGTAAAGCCCAATCCCGGCACTGCTAGCTGCTATGGTTAATTCCGACACCAGGGTTTTGTTTAAGTCAGATTTAGTTAATGCTGTAATTAAATGGCGATGACGGCCGGTTGGTAGTAGCGGATACCAAATTGCATATATTGCAGTGGGCCAGCGCNGATAGGCTTTGTNTAGTAGCGAGACAATAGTGGNGTATTCATTTTTGAGTTCGTAACTTGGATCTAACAAAACNAGACCGCGTTTGATTGTGGGGGGTGGTACTAAAGCGGGTAGTCCTTCGTAACAATCGCGGGAATGCAGACTTATACGAGGGTCATTGGCGAAGTGCCCACGCAAATTGGTCATCGCCTGCGGGTGGAGTTCTAACAAGAGTGCTTTATCTTGAGGGCGTAACCATTGTTGAGCAAGGCCTGGGGATCCGGGATAGTATCGTAATTTATCATTCGAATTAATGGCCCTTACAGCATTTAGGTAAGCGCTTATGGTAGATTCTCCTTCGGATTTTTTAGTGGTGGATATCGTTTTCCACAGTCGAGTGATACCAGTCTCGTACTCTGCATTTTTGTTGGATTTATTCGTGCGAAGATCGTATTGGCCCGAACCGGCATGACAATCGATAAAGTAAAATGGCTTGTCTTTTTTAAGTAAGGTATCGAATATCAATCGCATTGTTAGGTGCTTGTGTGTGTCGGCAAAGTTGCCTGCGTGATAGTCGTGTTGGTAACTCAGCATCTGTCTTTTGATCCTAAACCTTGTAAAATGTGAGGCTATTAAGCGATTTGAAAAATCGCTTAGCTAGTCTTGCCCCGATCTAGTGATGTCTCAATCATTAAAAACCTTAAATACTATAGGGGATTATTTAGTTTTAAGGATGCAAAAGTGACTCTCTAAAATCTGCAGTCGGATTCTTTCGATCAGGCCTTCAAAAAGATCATTTTCTGTCGGTAGCGTTTTTGGCGCTTTCTATATCGTCAATTTGTTGAATTTTGACACCACAATTAGCTAATTCAAAAGGGTTTCGCATAGTGCAAAAAGGGCATTTTCATTTGGCGAAATCTAAATTCGCAAGACGCAATTCAAAGCTATAGTGTGTACCATCGTCCCACTATAGCTGATGTCAGACTAAAACCCTCGAAATTTGATTAAAGTGACAGAAAAAATTCACCGACAAATTGCCGTAAACCTCTTAAAATTCGGTTTTTCCTAAAATTCTTAAGTCTTTGATTATTAACAATTTATTATCCTACCGAATTTGAGCATGACAAGTTCTTGTCATTCAAAAAACAGTCATTTTCTCATCCTCTATACCCAGTTATTGGTATGCCGCTTGCAATTATACAAGTATAAGCGAAATAAACATGTAAAACAGCAACTTAAGGGTACGACAGGAAAATGACTAACTTAACTAAAATCATCATCAGCGCAGTAGCACAGATAGTGATTTTGGTTGCCCTTTCTTCTAGTGCTTCTGCAGCAGACAACAACTTCAACGCTTCCATGAGAATCATCAGTTCAGTATTAAGCATTACTGAGCAACAGCCTCTACAGTTCGTAGACGCAATCGCCGGCAAGAATACAACAATCGTTACTCGACCAGCTGATGTGAATGCTGCAGTATTTTCAGTCACCGGCATTCCAGGCGCTGCAGTTACTGCCGGCATCGTTGAAAAGCGAATCGTTATGACTACAGGCGACGGCAGCACTGCAGCTCAGAAAATCGTAGTAAAGGGATTCAAGAAAGGCGGATCATTGAACAAGAGAGGCCGCGCTGAGATTGGAGCAAATGGCACTTTGAATAACATGAGAATTGGTGCACGCACAAATGTTAACGCTAACAACGTTGCTGGTGATTATGCTGGAACTGCAACTTTCAGAGTTGTTTATCGTTAAGACGGGGCAGAATGAAAAAAAATAGTTCTGTAAACTGAGTTGAATTTTGATAGTTTGTTTTGCGGCTGCGGGCCGGATGATTTTAAGGTGAGGTAGATTTCAAGGTGAGAAAGATGACAAGATTTGGGCTGGGTGATTTAAAATTAGGCAAGCGAACATGACTAGTGGAAAAAGATTATTGGTGGTGGCTCATGTACCTTCCGACAACACCCGGCGATTGGCTGAAGCGGTGATGCGAGGAGCATGCAATCCTGATGTCGAGGGTATTCAATCTCTGCACATCCCACCGTTGTTGGCTACTGCGGATGATGTGTTGACAGCCGACGCTATTATTTTGGGGACCACTGAAAACCTGGGTTACATGAGTGGCGCGTTAAAGGATTTTTTTGATCGAATTTATTATCCGTGTTTAGAGCTTAAGCAGGGCTTACCCTGCGCAATGTATATACGAGCAGGGAATGACGGGACCGGAACTAAGAGAGCCATAGACACAATCTTGACGGGACTGAGGTGGCGCCAGGTACAAGAGCCGATTATTTGCAAAGGCGATTTCCAGCCTGAATTTATCGACCAGTGTGAGGAATTGGGATTGGCGATGGCTGCCAGTTTAGAGGCGGGGATAATATGATGTTAGAAATATTGACGGGACACCGCGATGGCCGTGGCAATTTAGGAAAGTGCAAAAAGCGAAATTGCAAAGGATCAGTCGCATTATAGGATTTTGTTGATGCACGTCACACTATCGCTAATCCCACAACATTTTTAAAAATAATGCTCTTTTCTCTCTAGAGATGTCTCGGTGGACTAAGTACAGAGCGTGTTCATCAGTAGCGGCGTTGGGGTTTAATTCAATGCTCCATAAAGGTTGGATTTCGTTTGGGATCATAGAGTATCGCATGTCGACGATGCGATTTTC
>JAESQG010000041.1 GCA_016765265.1 Pseudomonadales bacterium
TCGTTCGCTGGTGGCATCGGGAAGTTTGGATGCATCCACCGATTGATACAGAGCTTGCAGCAGTCGCCCACTAGGCTTGCTCTGCTGGGGCAATGCTCGTCTATAAAAAATTGAATTGCCTTCACGTCGGGTAGTTACGGCATTTGCAGTGGCCAAGACTTTTAGGTGATGGCTCATGCTTGATTGCTTGACGTCGAAAATGTCGCAAAGCTCCAGCACGCTATAAGAGTCGGTTTTGAGTGCTCTTAATACCTCCAGGCGCAGCGGATCGCCACTGCTTTTACAGAGTTCAGCGATCTCTTTCAGGTCGGAAGTTTTTTTGCCTAGGGATTTTGATGTCACAGAGTGCTTGCTCGATGAAAGTGGTGGTACAGAGTGTAGCAGACGAGGTCAATCTACATCAAAATATTTTGATATAGGTCTAGGCTAGATCGTAACTCTATAAAAACTATCGGTATTTAGCGTATGTTGTTATGTAAGTGGAAGAATTTAACGTGGAAAAACCGAATAGATTGGCTTGACGGGCAAATCTACGCTTGTTTGCTAGGCTCTTGTGAGGCAAAAGAAAATAGTTTCCAGAATAAAGACAGCTCAGATTGAAGCCTTAATCAAGGTGAGAGACAATAGCGCACCTTTTAATAGGCCGAATCAATTACCCAGACATAAACNAACAAAAACTTGTGTTTAACGTANGCAAGTGTAGGAGCAAGCCCTGATGCCATCGCGCAGAGAATTAGCCAACGCCATTCGCGCTCTTAGTATGGATGCAGTTCAAAAAGCCAAATCGGGTCATCCCGGTGCCCCCATGGGTATGGCGGATATAGCCCAGGTTCTCTGGAACGATCACTTACAGCATAACCCAGCCAACTCTAACTGGTATAACCGAGACCGTTTTGTACTTTCAAATGGTCATGGCTCTATGTTGCTGTACTCGTTACTACATTTGTCCGGTTATGATTTGACCATTGATGATATTAAAAGCTTTCGTCAATTACACTCCAAAACCGCGGGTCATCCTGAATATGGGTTTGCGCCGGGAATTGAAACTACCACGGGACCATTGGGACAAGGTCTTGCTAATGCGGTGGGTATGGCCATTGCGGAGAAAACGTTGGCTGCTCAATTTAATCGACCTGAGCACAATATTGTTGACCACCACACTTATGTCTTTCTTGGTGATGGTTGCATGATGGAAGGCATCTCCCATGAGGTCAGCTCCCTGGCAGGGACACTACAGCTGGGCAAATTAATTTGTTTTTACGATGACAACGGTATTTCCATTGATGGTGATGTGAACGGTTGGTTTAACGATGACACGGTTAAACGCTTTGCGTCATACGGCTGGCAGGTGATTCCCGCAGTGGACGGTCATGACGCCGAGGCCATTCAGGCAGCCATAGCACAGGCGAAAGCAAATACAAATCAGCCCACTTTAGTTTGTTGTAAGACAGTAATTGGATTCGGTTCCCCTAATAAAGAAGGTAAAGAAAGTTGTCATGGCGCGCCNNTGGGCGATGATGAAATCAAGTTAACGCGAGCAGCTTTAGGATGGTCTCATGCNGCATTTGAAATACCCGCTGATATATATGAAGGCTGGGATGCAAAAGCAAAAGGCGTGCAAGCTGAGCAACAATGGCAAAAAACATTTGATGCCTATAGCAATGCCCATCCAGAATTAGCCGCAGAATTTGTCCGCCGATCTGAAGGGGACTTACCCGCAGATTGGGAAGAGAAATCTACCGCTTATATCGAGGAAGTGAATAAAACAGCGGCTAAAATAGCCTCGCGCAAAGCCTCGCAAAATACCTTGAATGCGTTTGGTCCTATACTGCCTGAATTTTTAGGAGGATCTGCTGATCTGGCGGGCTCCAACCTCACCATCTGGGAAGGCAGCAAAGGGATACAAGATGCCGCTGACGGTAACTATGTATATTATGGCGTGCGCGAATTTGGTATGTCGGCGATTATGAATGGTGTCGCCTTGCACGGTGGGTTTATTCCGTACGGTGCTACCTTTTTAGTGTTTGTAGAATATGCGCGTAATGCGCTGCGAATGGCCGCGTTGATGAAGCAGCGCGCGATTTTTGTCTACACCCATGACTCTATTGGTTTAGGCGAGGACGGACCGACACACCAGCCGGTTGAACAGTTAGCGAGTCTGCGAGTGACACCGAATATGTCATTATGGCGTCCCTGTGATGCGGTTGAATCCGCAGTGGCCTGGAAAAAAGCCGTTGAACGTAACAATGGTCCCACTGCTTTGATATTCTCCCGCCAAGGCTTGCCCCATGTTGATCGTACAGCTGAGCAAATAGCAAATATTGAAAAAGGCGGATATGTTGTAAAAGGGGCAGATAATCCTAATGCAGTAATTATTGGTACTGGCTCTGAGGTGAGTATTGCACTGGAGGCGGCGGNTGAATTAGAAAAAGCCGGTCATGCCATCCAGGTAGTATCCATGCCGAGCACCGACCACTTTGATCAGCAAGATAAAAGTTATCGTGCATCGGTGCTGCCCAAAGGGGTAAACAAAGTAGCTGTGGAAGCCGCTATCACCGATTATTGGTATAAATACGTGGGTCTCGATGGCGCCGTTATTGGCATGAATAGTTTTGGTGAATCGGCACCCGCTGAGGCGCTTTATGAACACTTTGGTATTACCTCTGCCAAGGTGGTTGAAGCCGTACTTGCATTATTGAATTGAGTTAGAACGATGACTGTAGCAACAAGTTCTGGTTTAACGACCACCGTATTAAAAATGAGTGATCTGGATTTGAAAGGTAAGCGCGTGCTTATTCGTGAAGATCTCAATGTGCCGGTTAAGGACGGAGTAGTGACCAGCGACGCCAGGATTCGAGCCGCTTTGCCCACTATTCGTCTGGCCTTAGAATCCGGTGCAAAAGTCATATTATTAAGTCATTTGGGGCGACCCACGGAAGGTGAATACAATGAGGAATATTCCTTAGCGCCTGTTGCATCTCACCTAAGCAAGCTACTGAATCATGAGGTTGCCTTAGTGAAAGATTGGCTTGATGGCGTGAAGATAAATGCCGGTGAGGTGGTGTTGTGTGAAAACGTCCGCTTTAATAAGGGAGAGAAGAAAAACGAAGAGGGCTTATCCCGAAAAATGGCAGCACTGTGTGATGTGTATGTGATGGATGCTTTTGGAACGGCACATCGAGCGCAAGCCTCCACTCATGGGGTGGCGAAGTATGCCCCTGTTGCTTGTGCTGGTCCTCTTTTGACGGGAGAGTTAGAGGCTCTGGGTAAAGCTTTAACTAATCCGAAGAAGCCAGTGGTGGCTATCGTTGGTGGTTCGAAAGTGTCGACAAAGTTAACCGTATTGGAGTCGCTGTCAAAAGTGGTGGATAAACTTATCGTCGGTGGTGGTATTGCGAATACTTTTCTTGCGGCGGCGGGTTATCCCGTCGGCCAGTCTCTCTATGAAGAAGACTTGCTGCCGCAAGCGAAAGCATTAATTGAAAAGGGGGGTATTCCTATTCCTACAGATGTTGTTGTAGCAAAAGAGTTTAGCGAATCTGCGGAAGCGGTATTAAAACCCGTCAGTGATGTGCTTGAAGATGATATGATTTTGGATATTGGCCCTGATACCACAAAAGCCTTGGCTGAGATATTGAAGAGCGCCAAAACCATAGTCTGGAACGGACCGGTGGGCGTATTCGAATTCGATCAATTTGCTGAGGGGACAAAAGGCTTGTCCATTGCGATCGCTGAAAGCGAAGCATTTTCCATAGCCGGTGGAGGAGACACCTTAGCCGCGGTGGATAAATATGGTTTAGCAGATAAAATCTCTTATATTTCCACGGGCGGCGGCGCATTTTTAGAGTTTTTGGAAGGTAAAAAATTACCCGCAGTAGCTGTTCTAGAAGAACGAGCGAAAGACCGTAATTGAATTTAAAGATAAGACAGTAATTGATTTTAAAGATAGAGAAGACAGAGCGTAAATCATTCCACATAAATAGTTAAGAAGGTTGAGGGAGATAATAATATGGCACTAATAAGCATGAGNCAGCTGTTGGATCACGCGGCGGAAAATGGATACGGCGTTCCTGCATTTAACGTCAATAATTTAGAACAAATGCGGGCGATTATGGAAGCCGCGACCAAAACCAATAGCCCCGTTATGGTTCAAGCCTCGGCCGGGGCAAGAAAGTATGCCGGTGCTCCTTTTTTACGACATCTAATTTTAGCGGCTATTGAAGAGTTTCCTGATATCCCCGTGTGCATGCATCAGGATCATGGTACCTCGCCCGCTATTTGTCAGCGTTCCATTCAACTGGGTTTTTCATCGGTGATGATGGATGGCTCATTGGAGGAGGACGGTAAAACGCCTAGCTCTTATGAATATAATGTTGAAGTGACACGACGTACCGTAGAGATGGCCCATGCTTGCGGTGTCTCTGTTGAAGGCGAGTTAGGGTGCTTAGGTTCTTTGGAAACCGGTGAGGCGGGAGAAGAGGATGGAGTGGGTGCCGTAGGAAAACTGACTCACGATCAAATGCTCACTGACCGAGAAGAGGCTGCTGATTTCGTAAAATCTACCCACGTGGATGCGCTAGCCATCGCTATCGGCACCAGTCACGGCGCGTATAAATTTAGTCGTCCGCCCACAGGCGATATTCTCGATATTGATCGTATCAAAGCGATTAACGCCCGCATACCCAACACGCATTTAGTGATGCACGGCTCTTCATCCGTGCCGCAAGAATGGTTAGCGATCATCAATGAGTTTGGCGGCGAGATCCCGGAAACCTACGGTGTACCGTTGGAAGAGATACAAGAAGGCATTAAATACGGTGTCAGAAAAGTGAATATAGACACGGATTTGCGCCTAGCTTCCACAGGCGCCATTCGTCGATTCTTGGCTCAAAACAAAAGTGAATTCGACCCCCGAAAGTATCTCAAGGAAACCACGAAAGCGATGGCAGATATTTGTGTGGCTCGCTATGAAGCCTTTGGCACTGCAGGCAACGCCTCCAAGATTAAACCTGTGTCCCTGGATACTATGCATCAGAGTTATGCTGGCGGTAAGTTAACGCCGGTGATCACGTAGCTCTAAGTACATGGCCCTGATGGGATTAGCGTTTGACGCGAGACAACTAAGAGCATCATTGCAGCCTTTCGAAAATACGGAAGGCATGCAGTTTAATGAGCAAATCGAAGCGTATATCGGCTTTTACGGCATTGACTTTGCTCATCAGTTTGAAGGCTTACAGCATCGCATAGGCTATTTCGATGCGGCTGAATACAGAGTGGTGCTGCAAAGTTTTCTTCCTTTAAATCCTAAAGGCACAGTTTTTATTTTCCACGGATACTACGATCATGTGGGAATCTATGGTCATATTGTGCGGTACGCCTTAGCGCAAGGTTATGCGGTGGTGACTTATGACTTGCCTGGTCATGGATTATCAAGTGGTCCAGTTGCCACTATCAGCAGTTTCTACGAATATCAGATGGTGCTAAAAACCTGCATTGAACTTATCCGCGGACAGTTTCCAGAGCCTTGGTTTGTGATAGCACAAAGCACTGGGGCAGCGGTCATGATTGACTATATGCTTGGTGACCAACTCGATGAACAAACATCACCATTTAAAAAAATTGTTATGTTGGCTCCCTTGGTGAGGCCGGTGCATTGGGGTTTGAGCCGAGGGCTGTACCACATCGTTAGCCCTTTTAAGGATTATATCGAACGAAAATTCGTGACCAATTCCAGTGATGATGAGTTTCTTCGGTTTTTGCGAGAAGATGATATATTGCAATCAAAACAGGTGTCTTCAAAATTTGTGGGAGCAATGATTGCTTATATTGACCGTGTGGAGAAGGCAGCGCCGGTGGCAATCTCCCCGCTTATAATTCAAGGTGATTTAGATAAGACTGTGGATTTTCGTCGCAACATACCGCTGTTGAAGCAGAAATTCTTAGACCCTAAAATAGCGATGATCGAAGGAGCGCAGCACCAGTTAGCTAACGAATCAGTGGCATTGCGAAACATTGTATTTGACCATGTGACGAATTACTTTGAGAGTGAATCGACTTAAAAGCCACCCTCATAGGCCCCATTAATTTCATCAACCTGAGCGTTCAAAGTCCAATAGTCGTATAAATAACCGATCAAAAACAGGCCGCCAGTTAAAAAATAGAGAATGCCTGTGACCCATTTCCCCATGTATAAACGGTGTATCCCAAACAATCCTAAAAAGGTTAATAAGATCCAGGCCAAAGTGTAGTCGATACGCCCAGACCGAAATTGGGTGTCAGCGTTTCGGTCCATAGCTGGAATCAGAAATAAATCGATAATCCAACCAATGCCCAACAAACCTAAAGTGAAAAACCAGAGAGTGCCCGTTAACGGCTTGCCAAAGTAAAACCGATGAGCCCCCATAAATCCAAATAACCAAAGAATGTAGCCAACGATTGTTGAATGAGTGCTGCTAAGTCCAGCCATAATAGTTTATTTACCTTAAATGTTGGGCTGATACTCAGTGTTTCTTCTTGTGTCNGTAACCCTATAATTGCNGNGCCTATGTTAAAATGTAATGGGAAGGATAGCTACACCTATGAGCGGTTCAAATTCAAATCATCAGATATGAATAAAAAAAGCGTTATTACGCAAATTATTGCGACATTACAGCAGAGTCTTGAGGCTACAGTGAAGGCTGCTAATCAAGCCCATCAAACTGCCACGCATAAAGAAAGTGTGGCTAAAACTAAGTACGATACCTTTGGTTTGGAGGCATCTTATCTTGCTCATGGGCAATTTAAGCGAGTGATAGAGTTGGAGGAGGCCGTTGAGTCTTTTAAAAATATGCCCATCATTGAGTTTGATGATACGACTGAGATAGCGGTAACGGCGCTGGTGTTTTTGGAGTCAGAGGATGGTGATTTGCGGACTATTTTTATTGGCCCTTCTGGTGGTGGATTGAAAGTAGAGTGCGGTTCCGTTGAAGTTATCGTTATCACTGCGGGCGCACCATTAGGTCGGAAACTGTTGGGGAAAGGAGTCGGTGACGAGGTTTCGTTTTCAGTGGACAATCAAGTGAAGTCTTTTGAAATTGTAAAACTGCTTTAGCTTGAAGCTTCTATGGTTTGAAGCTTCTATGGTTTGAAGCTTCTATGGCTTGAAACTTATCGGACTTGAAACTTATCTAGTTTAAAAATAGCTGCGCTGGAAGAGCGACAATGCTCATATTGATAGCGCAGCCTTCATAACAGTTCAATTTTTTCTCCCGGAGGTTAATGCTAAACGACTCAGCGTTTACTTGTTTTCTGGTAACCCAGTTTCCGGTAAGCAGGCACCCACACCACCCAGCCCACAATACCCTCCAGGGTTCTTGGCAAGATACTGTTGGTGATAATCCTCAGCGTAATAATACTCCGGTGCAGACAGGACTTCTGTCGTAATGGTTGGGAATCCTCCTTCAGTCAACACGGATTGAAACTCAGTTTGCGTTGCCGCAGCCTCTTCCGCCTGGTCGTCTGTATAGGTATAAATTCCTGAACGATATTGTGTCCCCTGATCGCCGCCCTGCCGCATGCCTTGCGTGGGGTCGTGACTTTCCCAGAAAACCTTCAGCAAATCTCGATAACTCAGCTTAGAGGTATCGTAGACCACTAATACCACTTCATTGTGCCCCGTCCTTCCCGAACACACTTCTTCATAGGATGGATTTGGTGTAGCCCCAGCGGCGTATCCAACCGAAGTTGTGTAAACACCGGGTAACTGCCAGAACTGGCGTTCCGCTCCCCAAAAACAACCTAGACCAAACATTGCCGTTGCGTAAGGAGCGTTAAAAGGGCCTTCTAGGGGGGCATCTAAAACGAAGTGCTTTGCACTGACCGGCATTTTTTGAGAACGACCCGGCAACGCACTATCATTGTTCGGCATTACAGCGTTTTTCAAACGTTCAAACATTTCCTTNCTCCCTTATAAATGTCGTCTNTCTACAGATATAAAACTGGCGCCAATCTGTTGGNTTGTACTTGGTCGACTTCGGCGTCTCCTTGCATCATAATCCATTTTTACTTTAANCCCCTAATATTGTTATCCCCCTTGCAAGTGAANACANANCAGGTGAAATTAATGAAAGCAGCAACAACTCAAGGCTTTGGCACCNATGCAGTACTGGTTGTNCAAGATACCAAAATACCAAAGGTGGGGCCTAATGAGGTATTAGTTGAAGTTTATGCCTCATCGGTCAATCCCAAAGATTGGAAGCTCAACCTCAATATTTCATCATTCCTGCCGAAATTTGGTGGATTGCTNAAACCNTTTATTATTGGAGATGATTTGGCNGGCGTTGTTGTTGATAAGGGCGCGAAAGTNAGGCGTTTTGAAGTGGGTGATGAAGTTTATGGCATGAACATGCGGCTGAAGACCACAGCTTGTGCTGAATACGCTCTGATTGGGCAAAAATATATTTCACGTAAGCCTGCGAATATATCTTTTGAAGAAGCCGCGTCCGTTCCGCTGGCGGCACAGACAGCATTACAAGCTTTTCAGATGGGTGGTCTCAAGCAAGGTGATAAAGTGTTGATCATTGGTGCCTCAGGTGGTGTCGGTACTTTTGCGGTACAAATTGCGAAGGCCATGGGAGCAACTGTAACGGGTGTTTCCAGTGGACGAAACACAGATCTGGTGACTCGTCTCGGAGCAGATCAGGTTATTGATTACACAAAAGAAGATTACCAATACGGTGAGAATGACTTTGATATGGTGTTTGATGCCACCTCTTATGAGAGCTTGTCTTCCTGTTCCTCTTTGCTTAAGAGCGATGGTATTTACGTGACCACCGGTGGCAATGGGACAGCNCACTTAAATCTCATTAAAGATAAGCTGCTTTATCGTAAACAGAAATCNAGGGTTGTGATTGTTGATTCCATCGCTAAGGATCTTGAAACNCTAACAGGGTTTATTGAAAAGGATCAGGTGAAACCANTATTAGACGGCGAGTACCCCATGGAGCAAATTCACCAAGCTTACCTGCGCAGCAAAACCGGACGGGCNGTAGGAAAAATTGTAATTAACATTAAAGACAGTGAAGAGAAGGTTGCCGAAAGTGCCTAAGCAAGATGAAAATAAACTGGATGGCGAAACGCTTTATTTTGATCAGATCGAGGAAGGGCAAGTTTTTCATTTTGGTGAGTATGTTCTTGAACCTGAAGAGATCATCAGTTTTGCCAAACAATGGGATCCACAGCCTTTTCATGTGGATGAAGAGATGGCCAAGCAATCTATTTTTGGAGGCTTGACCGCGTCTTCATTGCATATTTTTGCAATATGCACAAAGCTTTTTGCAGCCTATCAGCCATCCTTCGCAATACTTACCATGTTAGGCAAGGATGAACTAAGAATTCCCGCGCCTGCTCGGTTAGGAGATACCTTGACCTATGATAGCCGATGTATCTCCCTAAAACCCCCCTTCATCAAAACCTGATAGAGGGGTCATTGTTCTTGAT
>JAESQG010000042.1 GCA_016765265.1 Pseudomonadales bacterium
GGCCGAGCCGCCGCCAACGGCGCCGCCCACGACCGTAAGGGCGATCGAAGCACCCAAGATGGCCCAGAAGCGCCAATCCGTGAGCTGCTGAATGAAGCTGCTCCATCCCACAGGGAGAGCAGAAACGCCGCTGCACTTCGCGATCAGCCATGTTCCGTTCTTGCCATTGTAAGCAATCTTTCCATTGAATCGATAAACAGAGTCCTTACAAAACAACTGGTTAAAATCAATTTTTGCTGCCTTGGTGTGCTGTGGTAGTATAAAGTAGTACATCGAGTTTAAGGACGTGAATCATGCCAATGGTGAAAAAAAGTATCACAGTAACCGACAAACAGGAAGCCTGGGTGCAAACTCAAATGGCAAAAGGTTACTATGCCAGTGACAGCGAAATATTCCGCGAGTTGATCCGGGAACGGCAAATGCGGGAAGCTGAGAATACAGAGATCGGCGTATTACGTGCCGCTTTAATAGAAGCAGAGCAAAGCATTGAAAAAAACGGTTACAGTGAAAAAACCGTTGGTGACATCATGCAAGCCGTTCTTAAACGAAAAGGATTAAACTCTGCACTATAAACTTTCCCTAAATGCCGAGGCTGATTTAGACCGCATCTTTGATTTTGGTATTGATACGTTTGGATTAAATCAAGCGATAAAATACAAAGATCAATTACAATCCCGTTTCGAAGAGCTTGCTGAAAACCCGTTTCTATTCCCCGCTATTGATGATATTCGCGAAGGCTATCGCCGCAGCGTTTGTGGCGTTCATGCCATTTACTATAAAGCGAATAACGATACGGTTGAAATCATGCGCCTGATTAATCGTGAAGACTTAAAAAAAGCGCTTAATCTAGAGTGAGGTATTGTAGAGCGCAAAATTATCATTATAAAAATTCCTAGGCTCTGATCATATCGACAGGCTGTTAGCCCGTAGGTCGGGTTGTCAAACCCGACAAATGTAGCGAGTCGATTAAACTGGTGTTGGGATTTGCATCCCAACCTACGGTGCTAATTGAGGCTTCTTTTAGGCGGGTTGTTTTATTTCTTCTTGCGAGGAGCGTAGTTTCGCGGCAACACGAGCGCCTTTTTGTCGCAATGGGACTTCGATAATTCGATAGTTTAATTCACTACATGTTCCAATTAGAGCTAAGGAAATACCGGTAAAGACCCAAAAGCTTTCTGATCCAAATTGCGTATGATCTCGTGCCTACTCATAGAAAGGCTCCTTTTTGAATGCCGGGGGGCCTTTTGTTCTTGTTCGTCATCTTAGCCAGCTGGGAGCTCTAAGCGTGATATTAATCTTTGTGATTTGTTTTACATCTGAAATATTTTGTGCAAAAAAAACTTACCTCGATACTTTGTCTAAGCATGAGAATTCTAGGTTTGTCCAAATGCAGCTCTCTACCTATACTCCAGTGCGGACATACCTTTCGTAGCTCTGGAGTATAGCTTTGGAGTAGAAGGGATTGATTAGTAATTCAGAAACGGAAAAGTAGGGTAATTGATAGTGCCGAATATGAAGTGTTTGTTGAGCAGCTCTTGCGTCAGCTTTGTCGTCGTTTGTATTGTCACGATTGCGTGTCTTTTTTATTTGGGTGGAGAAAAACTGTCTGTTGGCATAACACCCCATGGCGATTTCGCCGCAGATATGTTGGTTATGGATAAGATCGGCGACAACGGATATCTGCTAACAGGGCATTACTCCCGTTTTCAATTTAATCATCCTGGCCCTTTCTTTTTCTACGTAGCGTACTTGTTCGATAAAATATTAGTGTTGCCGGTCACTTCCCCTTCGATGGGAGTCTTTGTTTCAATCTTGACGCTAAATGGAATTTTTATGCTCCTTGCTGTGGTGTTGGTGATGAAGCTGTTTAGCAAACGTTTAAAGTTTTGGCCTATGTTGACCTCAGTGCTAATTGTTATCGGATATATGCAGCACGATTTGCATTCGGCATGGATGCCGTACAGAATAATTCTGCCTTATCTCGCGTTTATCGTTTCGTTGGTGTTGCTTGCTAGGCGAGAATTTATTTATTTTCCTTTGGCTTGTCTTCTAGCTTCCATACTGGTGCATGGGTATGTTTCGATGGTAATACTTGCATTACCACTGGTGTTTGTATTTAGTTATTTCGGTTATCGTCAGCAACCGGGAGCATTGACAAGGCGTGATAAAATATACGTTATGGTCGGTCTGCTAATTGGCCTGTTTTTTTCTTCTCCTATGCTGATTGATGTGGTAATTAGCGATAGCCCGAATCTTGGTAAAATAATTCACCAATCGCTTACCAATAATTTTTCTAGCCCGAAATTTGTGGATATTATTCAGGAAACAAATAAGGCAGCATTGAAAGGTTTTAATCTGGTATATTTCGGCATTATATTGTTGGGGTCGGGAATATTGATCGCTGGAGAAAAGGGGAGAGTATTTTGGCAATCGTTGATGATTACTTTCTCGTGTTTGACGGTGTTATTTCTTGTTTATCACAAAAATGTGCCGGGACCGATATACGATAATATGGTTTTGTTTTCCAAAACTATTCCGATGGCATTAGTGATGATTTGCTCTACCGCTGTTTTTTGTTCGTTGGAAAATACGGAATCCGCAATGGGTTTTCGGAGTAATGCCTACAGGGCTATAGTGGTGTTGTTATGTATTGCTAGCGTTCTCCATTTGCGGCCAATTAAGGTGTCAAGAAACGATCATGTTTACATTAAAACTTTGGCGAGTGAGATGAAGACGCTAACGACTCATAAGGAGGGGGTTCGCTTGGATTATTCTGATCATGGCCAGTGGCCTGATGTTGTAGCCTTGCTATATGAGCTAAAACAGCGAGAGTACCCTGTTTGCAGTACATGGCGAAATATGGCATTTCTGTACACTCCAGAAATGATCTGTAATGATAACCTCATCGCTAATATCAAGCTGGTCCCCAAAAGTCAGTGTAACGATGATTGTAATTATATGGCTGGTAATGTCGGAATTATTAAACTGAATTAGGTAGCTGTTTACCCTGTCTTGCACCTACGAGTTTCGTTGTAATGGAATGGTATTTGGTATTCCCGCAACTCAGCCCGTAGGTCGGGTTGTCAAACCCGACAAATGTGGCGTGTCGAATAAATTGGTGTTGGGATTTGCATCCCAACCTACGGTGCTAAATTTAGCCTGGTTGTTTTATGTCTTCTTGCGAGGCACGTAGTTTCGCGGCAACACGAGCGCCTTTTTGTCGCAATGGGACTTCGATAATTCGATAGTTTAATTCGCTACATGTTCCAATTAGAGCCAAGGAAATACCGGTAAAGACCCAAAAGCTTTCTGATCCAAATTGCGTATCTGGCATTAATCGATGCATCAATTCTCGTGTAAAGAAGAACACGGGTATGTGACTGAGGTAAATTGCATATGATCTTGTGCCTACCCATAGAAAAACCTTTTTTAGAATACCGGGTGGCATTAGGTAGTTTCCATTGAATGAGGCGACCAGTACCAATAAAGCACAGAGTAGTGCTATCAGGCTCCAGCGCAATGGCACGATATNAAGGTTGCTGGAAGACAGGGCGATAAGACAAATAGTGACGCCGCAGGTGAAGAGGTACCCCACCCAAGGTGTCGATTTGAGAAAGGTGGGGTCTAGCATTCGGTAAGTCGTATTCCGAGTGGACCAAATGGCGATTAGAACACCCATTAACAAGGCATCGGTGCGTAGCATCAATCCCAGTAGGCTCCGCGGTTGCAGTAACTGGAAGAGCACAATGGTGGCTAGGATATAGGTTAAGTAGCGGCGACCGAACCATGCCACGAAGGGCAGTAGTATATAAAATTGTTCTTCTAGTGAAAGTGTCCAGTAGACGAAACTGGCTCCGTAATTAAAATTGCCAAANGCGTGGGCAAAGCGAAAGTTCGCCACTTGTAAAACGGCTGCAACAGTGGCTTCGGCATTGGTTCGCAAACTGCCGAAAACTCCCGTGGAATTAAAAACAACGCAGAGTACAAGAATAAGGCCGAGCCAGAACCAGGCGGAGGGGACAATACGAAAAACTCGTTTAACCCAGAAATAGAGACTGGCATGCAGCCACTCGTTCGTCGACGGGCAAGCGTTAAAACGTGGGAGTAGGTCGCGAGCAATAATAAAGCCGGAGATCGCAAAAAAAAGATCGGGCCCGAAACTACCGTTAAAGAAAAAGTAGAATTTATCGAGGAACTCATCTTTCCATTCGAATAGGTCGGTGCCTGCATGATGGATTACGATGGCAATGACCGAAATCGCACGTAGTATATCAAGGTCGTCAATGTATTTTTTCAAAGTATTATAGCTCGTTGGTGGACGGTGCACCTGTTGGTTGAATAGCGGTAATGCTGGAATCGAAAGTTATTGCGGGTTTGTTAGCGCCCATAAGTTTTGCTACTAAAACAAAGCCAGCTAAAACAAAAAGGGGTTCAAACAGGTACGTCCAAACTACAATGTTAAACAGCAAGAATAAAAAAGTGCAGAAGAACATGTAAAGCAGCGTTAAATATAAGCTTTTGTAGTAGCGTTTAAAAATGAAAACCGTGAACAAGCCACTACTTAGGAGTAGTTGAATGAACTTTAAGGAATATTGAAGTTCTAGCTCGAAGAGTAAAACGCTGAAGTTTATGTTCGAGATAGAGATTGCGGCCCAACTTGCGGGAAAGTTTTCTAGCCTGCTCCAATGATAGACAATACCGTTTAGCATACCCTCTAGTGAAACCAGCATGAAAGGAACAACAACTGTTGAGCAGACTAGAGCTGTCAGTACAAAACCTTTTAGCGTAGATCGTAGTCCTCTGTGATACAAATCATAAGTAACTACGAACGGAATTAATAATAGGGTTAATTGATTGGTGGCCAACATCAGACCTAAAATAATGTAGGTGATCTTCTCACTCCAGAAGATAAATGAGTACGCTAAGAGAGCCAACAGAAAAGAGTATATATAAATCTCCGCGTCCAACCGCTGAATTACATAATCATTTAAGAAATAGGCTAAAAAAANGCAGGCCACCAACCAGAGCGATGATGTAGGGCTCGAATTAAGCTTTGTTACGGATTTAAGTATTAGAAAAAATATTAATAAATCCATCGCTATATTTGTATAGCGTAGATCCACATCCATTAGAAAGGTGGGAAGATAGGCTAACCATTTAAGTGGCAAATAGGTTAAGTTTAAAAAGTAGGGGTCTAGACCGGCCACTCCAGTAATGAGTAGCGGTGTTTTATAAGGGCTATCCATAGAGTCTAAAAAAACCGAAAGAGATTGTTGAATTAACGGCAGCATATCTGAAATAGAACCCAACGGATGAAGCCAAAGTGAGTGCAGTCGGCAGAGTATTCCAAAGAAACCAATGGCAACTAGACAACTAATAACAAGCGATTTTTCGGTAAAAACATCACGTCTGTAGGCCCAATAGCTGCCAAGAATCGAAGCTAAGGTTAGTAGAAATCCGGCATAAATGACTCCCGTATCATAATGATCAAGGAGTTTTGCAGAGAGCAATAATACCAGACCATAGAAGGCGAATTGTTCCACAGGTATAGAAGAAAATTTTAGTTTGGAACGACTTATCAACCACCAACCCGTGAATTGACTTATCACTGCAATACTTGTGGCAGCCAGTAAAGAGGCGAGGCTTTGATGAGGGCCATCGCCAATCAATAAGATTTCCATGGGAAGGATGATGACTAACAGAACGCCAAATAGCGCTTCAAACAGGCGGATGCTTTCGAGCTTATTCGCTATAGCTTCTGTTGTATGGGGAGCGGGGGGTGCTATTTGTCGAAGTGAGGTTTGTTCACTTTTATCCAGTTCGGCTGTATTTGCTGTGAGAATCCTTTGCGAGCTAGTTGCATCCATTAGGTTTTCCCTTGGTACACGGCTTACTCGTGCTCCGAGCACTCAGTTTGATCCCGTGGGGTCAAAATATTATAGAAGGGATAAGCTAATGATTGTAGCCAGTTTATTTCGTTTTTATAGTTGAATTTTCAGGTGAAAGAAATATGCTTGTTGTCAGGTCGTGTCCTTACCGTATTTCGGTAAAGTATTTGAATAGTGAAGTCGAGAGAGCATGAATTCAGGTCAACCGAATGCGAGTTCAACGTTTTCCTATCGCCCTGCGATAGATGGCCTTAGGGCAGTATCCGTTGCAGCCGTTTTCGCCTATCACCTCAATTTTGATTGGGCTAGCGGTGGCTTCCTGGGCGTAGATGTATTCTTTGTTCTGTCGGGATATCTGATCACGACTTTAATGCTTAATGAATGGGCTAAGTCTGGCTCCATTGATGTCTTCGCTTTTTGGGGCCGCCGGGCGCGTAGATTGTTACCCGCGATTTTTCTCCTTCTCCTGTTTATCGCTGTTTATTCCGCACTTCTTGCGCCAGCCCAGCAGTTGCACTCGCTTCGTCAAAGTATGTTTTCAACCTTGTTGTACATGCAGAATTGGTGGTTGATTGTCGAGGACTTGTCTTATTTTGATTTGTATAACGCGCCATCACCGCTACGCCATGCGTGGTCTTTGGCTATCGAAGAGCAGTTTTATATAGTCTGGCCCTTATTGTTTGTGGCTGCAATTCGCTTGGGCGGACATCTCCGTGGGATCTTGGTGTTGTTCTGTTCCATGGGCATACTTGCTTCACTCTTTTTGATGGGGTTGGTCTACGATTCGATAGATCCATCACGGGCTTATTATGGCACTGGCACTCGTTCTCATACCTTGATGGTGGGTGCCATTCTCGCCATTTTTCTTAGCGAGCGGTATGAACTTCTAAATCGTTTTGGTCGTATTGTCGACGTTATCGGTACGTTTGCGTTCACGGGGCTAGTGTTTTTTTTCGTTTATTTTGATGACCAAAGCGAGTTTTTTTACCGAGGAGGGTCGCTGTTTTTTTCTCTTCTAACGGCGCTTGTGATTGCAGCTACCGTTCGCAGTCAAAGTAAGGGTCTTTTGTCCTTGTTCTTGGGATTGACGCCTATGCGAAAGTTGGGCGAAATCTCCTATGGCATATACATTTGGCACTGGCCTGTCATCGTTATTCTGACTCGGTCTCGCCTTGGCATTGACGATGAGCTGCTTGCTGGGGTGCAAATACTGGTGACTTTGCTTTTATCAACTGCCTCTTATCGCTTGCTTGAGTGCCCCATACGCCATGGTCAAATTGGTAAGAAAATTTCGGTCTGGCATGCGCTAGTCGCGGGAGTTATTCTTTCCATTATTATCCTTGGACGCGTCGTGCACGAAGTTTGTTCGGAACGGCTGGAGAAGCTCAAAGTCGAAGCACTCGCGAGGCCTGACAAGGCATAGCGACTTTCAACGTCCATCCGGAGAGCGGCTTTTCGCTAATCTGACCCAAGAGCGGAACTTCTGCTAGCGACGCCATTCAGGACATTCGAATGAGAAGTAGTATAGTGATAGCATCTGACGTCGCCGGAGATCGATCTTGAAGCTTCTGATTTTTGTACTGGCAGGAATCGCCCCGCCTGTCGCAGCGCAGGTCGCCGAAAGTGGTGCGGCTACTGATCCAATCGTAGTCACCGGCGATCGTCAATCTAGTGGTGATGATGTTCGATCAGGGGTAGATGAAATCACGCCGCCCACCGGACCTGCCGAACCCTTGGCAAGATTCATGGACCCTCTGTGCCTGGATTTCGCTGGTCTAAGCGAGCGACAGCAACAGACCATCCGGACGGTGATCGAGTTTAGGGCGCAGAATGCAGGCCTACGCGTCGCTGACTTTGAATGCAAACCAAACGCTCTGGTTGTAATTGTTGACGATCCGGCAGCGTTTGCGCAAAATCTTAAAAGATCGCAGCCGAATTTGATGTCGTCCTCGGAACATCGAAAGCTGGAGGCTTCTATTAAAGAAGGCGATCCAGTATTCGTATCGAGCGCCAAAGAGGTGCGGACCGCGCTCGGAAGGCCTGCGCCGCACAGCGCCACCATCCCCGGATTGACGTTGCCGATGTCGGTAGCGACGAAGGTCAATACAGATGCACGCGCCAGAAGGGTTGGGCTGGAACAAAGCGCGGCACTACTCAACTCCATCGTTGTCTTCGACGCCAGAAAATTGTCCGGCTTTTCACTGGTGCAGCTAGCGGATTACGCCGCAATGCGTCTGCTCGCCCCTACCGACGCACGAACGGATTGGCAGGAGGGGACGCCGTCAATTCTAAAGTTGTTTTCCAGCGATCCTGCCGATGTCGAGGACGCGATGACCGCGTTCGATCAGTCCTACATTCTTGCCTTGTACGAATTGCCCATAAATGCGCCCTCGAGCCGATTAAAGTCTAAGGTACTCGACATCTACTTCGGGAAAAGCGACCAATAGGCCGTTCAGGATCAGCGAAGCGTTTCCAGATGTCTGACATCACAATGTCCTCTTGCCACCCTAGTTCTTGCCGGCATGGCCGAGCGGGGACATTGCCAAGAGCAGCCTTTGCTCTAGCGACGACATCACGGTTATCTATGTAAACGTGAGGATAGCTTTTCGATGGTCGAATACATCTACCTGAAGCCCGGCGAGCAAATGCCGGAAATGGCTGACGAGGATGCGTGGCTTGTCGTCGAAGCTAGCGATGATGATCGATTTTTCGGCAGCGGCTACGGCTTCAAAGCGTCAGGTGAGGGTGTGTTTTACGCCTCGCTGCCGAAGAGCGATCTGAGCTTAGAGTCGGCGCTCGACGCTGCAAAACAGTGGGCCGCAAAGTATCAGGTTCCCCGCATATGGGTGCAAGCAACGCCCGATTAGCATAGTCCGCTGACCGCCCCATCCACGACATTAAAGCGTCAAGACTATTGCCCCTAAAGCCGCCCACGATCGTGGCTGCAACCAATCGTCGAGCATCCCGTGTGCGCTCGCAATCCGAATATCTGGCCGTTGGTGTGCGATGATCGCGTTGTTTTGCTGCCATGGCGTGGGATCATTTGGCGACGCTCTTAGGTACTGCCGCTGCAGAAAATTTGCGGTTTGGTTGCAGATCAGAGGCACACTCGCACCGCTATCACTGCAGGTCGCTGGCCGCGCCGGATGCAGTCGCGATGCAATCCGCTTGCAGGCGTGAGAAGCTCGGGGTATTTGTCCGTAAGCGTCTGAATTGAAGTGAAGAATCTAGGGCGAGATAAAAGCACCGCCGTCGGTCGGGGTGCAGGTGGTTGGTTTTGCTGAGCAATATGCGACGGCACTGAAGTAAGCCGACCGGCGCTCTCTTAACAAAGACGTGTGTTTTCAACTCAATCAGCGACGGCGCATCGCGCACTCAGATGTTTTTCGGGGCTGATACGGCTTGGATCGCGTTACCATGGCCGTCCAAACAGATATCGGCGCATGCGATAGGATTTTCATTGATCATGTCCATTGGCGGCAGCGCATCAAAGGCGGCCCCAGCGTAGAAACGTCATGTGGCGTGGCAATCCAAGATCGAGCGATACTCGGTGTCGATGGCGGGCCGGTCTGCTCCCCTCCATGATCCCCCAGGTCGGTCCGTCATCACCCGAATGAATGAAAGGACCGACCGGCATGCCATCCGCAGGCACGACAGAGCATCTTCGCGAGCAACGAAAGCGCCAGACAATAGAACCGATCGTGATGCGTGTCCCCGAGGCGTGCCGCTATCTCGGGATCGGACGCAGCACGCTCTATGTGCTCATAGGCGAAGGCGAGATCGAAATCATCAAGCTGGGCAGTTCGACGCTTGTGCTGACTGCCAGTCTTCGCGCGCTGGTCGATCGGCGGCGGAAGCCCGCAGAAGACGAGACGAAAGTAGCTGGACGATAGCTTTGCATCCCGATCTCATGAAGGCTATCGTGCTCGCTGCAATCGTCAGGATGCCAGACCACTCGAAGCGCCAACTGGTGTCGACGGTTCAGAAGCGACGCGAGAAAGCCGAGGCGGCATTGGCAGCCTGCGTCGTCGTGGAACTTTCGCGGCGCTCCTAATGCACTCGAGCTATGTCGGCTTCGCGCCCCAATTTCGGTCATTCCAGTGATTGCGATCTTTA
>JAESQG010000043.1 GCA_016765265.1 Pseudomonadales bacterium
TCAATCAAATGATCAAAAGAAAGGGGTTGTACAGATTAAGGGAGAGCAAAAATAATGTTGTCGTCGACCATATTATTAAAGTTCATGTCGTTGAGGTCCACACTATTGAAATTCAGACCATTGAAATCCAAACTATTGAAATCCAAACTATTGCGCCATTTGTTAGCAATCCTCTGTTTGGTTTCACTATTAACATCTTGGAGCTTCACCAACATTGCTATAGCGGAACAAGAACAAATCCCAGAGCAAGGCCAAGTCCAATCTAAAACCGCCAAAAACATGAAGGAGTTACTACAAATAATACGCGGGGAGCAGCGTAAAGAACAAGATCAACAACTCCATAGAGAAAAACAATTCCTTAAACTAAAAAATGAACAAAAAAAAATATTAAGAACCACAGAGAGAAAACGCACTGAGTTAAAAAAGAAAAGCGCCGAACTTGAGAGAATATTTAAACGCAATCAAGCCGCAAAAAAACAACTAGAAAAAGATTTGAAAGATCGCCTTGGTCCTCTTCACGGCGTATTCAGCCATTTGCAAGACGTTGCCATCAAAACTCGCCTTACTCTCGATCAATCAATAGTAAGCGCGCAATACCGCGATCGTACAAATGGACTGGACGGGCTTATCTCTACACTAGATAACACGGCAAAATTGCCAAAAATTGCCGATATTGCCTCCCTTTGGTTCCTCATGCAGCAGGAAATGATCGAGTCGGGGAAAACGCGGCAATTTATCGCCGATGTTGTCAATCCTGATGGCAGGCGCGAATCTCAAAATGTCACTCGAATCGGCACTTTCAATCTTATCGCTAACGGTCAGTATCTTAAGTACCAAGGAGCCGACACGGACCTAGTGCGTTTGAATAGACAACCCGAAAAGAAGTACCTCAAAGCAGCAAACTCGCTAACAACTTCTTCAAATAAAGAATTCGCTTTTGGTATTGACCCAACAGGCCCAAGGGGCGGGGAATTTCTAGCAGCCCTTATTAGTACTCCCAGCTTGTCCGAAAGGATAGAACAAGGGGGTACGATTGGTTTTTTCATTATCGCACTGGGTGCCTTTGCCTTGGGCATTGCGTTGGAACGTTTTGTGGTTCTTCAGCTCATTCGTCAAAAAGTAAATATTCAAATTCGTTGTGCAACTGTCTTTAAAAATAATCCGCTAGGTCGAGTATTATCGATTTACGAAGATAATAAATCACTCAACAAATCGGACTTGGAGCTTAAATTGAGTGAAGCGATTCTTAAAGAACTACCTCAAATAGAGCGATCTATTAATTTTCTTAAAATTATTGCCATGATTGCTCCTTTACTGGGGTTACTTGGTACTGTCACCGGCATGATTATCACCTTCCAAGCCATCACTCTTTACGGCGGCAATGATCCAAAAACCATGGCAGGTGGAATATCAGCCGCCCTAGTTACCACGGTTCTAGGACTCTGTGTAGCCATTCCCGCAGTATTCTTACACGCCATAATTAGTGATAAAAGTAAGGGGATTATTCATGTGCTCGAAGAGCAGTCCGCGGGCATCATTGCTGAACATTCTGAGACCTTAGACCCTGATAATTTAGACCCTGATAATTTGAACACTGACAAGCCGGGCACCCAGCATGTGGGATAATTTAATCTACGCATTGCTACAGACCTTCGATCCTATTATCAAGTTCGTTGAACAAGGCGGACCAATATTAGGTGTCATCGCTTGTGTTGGTACCGTAATGTGGTGGTACATAATTGAACGAGTTTGGTATTTTCGTAGAGACTACCCCGGCGAAAGCACTCAAGCTATTCAACAATGGCGCAAGAGGCAGGAAACAAATTCCTGGAACGCTCAGCAAATACGCCAAGCAATGATTTCACGCAATGATGAAAAGCTAAATCACTCGACCATTGTTATTCGCGCTATTATTCTACTTTGCCCGCTACTAGGGCTACTAGGCACAGTCACCGGCATGATTGATGTGTTTGATGTCATGGCCGCTAGCAGCGGTATTGACACCAAATCCATGTCCTCTAGCGTTTCACGTGCAATCATACCCACCATGGCGGGTATGATTGCGGCAATATTCGGAATATTTGGCAACATGTATATCCAACGACAAATCGATCACCTATCCGCAGTTTTCGAGGGATCTTTGGCGACAATAGATAGGCCTAAGAAACGCATTAACCTCCCCTCCCCTTAAAAAGGATGCAAATTACAAGTACCCATGAAAAAATTGATTTCAAGAACGCGAAAAGCAGAAGATGCCATCGTCGACATGACCCCCATGTTAGATGTGGTATTCATTATGCTCATATTTTTTGTGGTGACAGCCAGTTTTATACGAGACCCTGGTGTCGAAATAACCCCTCCTGGGGCCTTCTCCGGCATCAGTCAAGAGAAAAAAAGCTTTCGTATCGCCATCACTAAAAACGGCGAAATATGGTTTAACGGCCAACGAATAGATATCAGAAAAGTGCGACCAATACTCACCAGAGTTAAAGCAGAAAACCCTAATTCGAGTCTTATTATTCTAGTGGACAAAAAAGCCACCACCGACACTCTAATCTCCGTTATGGACTCCTCTCGACAAGCGGGTATCGTTGATATTGCCGTGGCGACAAGGCAACAATGAAACCAAGCAAGTTGTGGATGAGACGTGTCATCTCAGCCAATCTCGCTATTAGTGCATCGCTGCTACTGTTTTTGATCATGCAAGGATTACTTGCTATGGAACGCCCAGCTAAAGTCACCCTACCAATTGAACCCAGTATTCTAATACCGTTCNCACGACATATAATCACTGAACCGACGCAGAGCACAGATGACTTTAGCGGTGCTCCCCCCTCACCGGTGCCGGTACCCGACACATCAATTCCGAAAATGGATTTTGCTGCCATGACGCCACAAATGTTCGCCGTTGGCGAGCCATCAATTCCCACTGATTTTAATATTAATATGGGCATCGATTACGGTGGTGGCTACAGTCAGTACTTACCNCAGGTGCAAATACAACCCATTTANCCTCCAAAAGCACTACAAAAAGGAATCAAAGGCCATGTAGTTGTNGAACTAACCGTCAGCAAAAGCGGAAGAGTAAAAGACCCTATAATCAGGGTATCTGAGCCCAAAGGGGTTTTTGACTTTGCGGTACTGCAGGCAATAAGAAAATATCGATTCAAACCAAGGCTAGTTAACGATGAACCAACGGAAGTGACAGGCGTAACCTATAAAATCAACTTCGACTTTAATTGAGCTCACGAGCATCGCAATCAGTATGAGTAGCACGATAGAAAATATTACAAACAAATCGTCACGTTACGCATTCTCGAATAACAGAGTGTCAAAGGGCGCGATAAAGTGTCGTGATTCTAACACTTTTGTAACTCTGTTTTTTTTCGTGGCCGCTTTATTTCTCATGGTTCAAAAAAACGTGCTCGCTGATACAGCTCCCCTAGCCGTCAGAGATACTGTCTTCAAGTCTATAGGCAGAGCACAGTCTGATATTGCGGAACAACGTTTTGATAAAGCAACAGAACAACTGGACAAAATTTTGAAAAATGCCACGAACTCACAAGAAAAAGCCCTGATACTCAACGCACTGGGNTATTGCCGCTACATCCAGGACAGGCACAATGATGCGATTATTTTCTACGCCAAAGCACTCAAGCTCTCCCCCATTAGCAACGGACTACAGCTCGAATTACTATTAACAATTGGGCAACTTTACTTCTCCACAGANCAATACTCTCAATCTATACGATCTCTAGAGAAAGCCCTAAAAATGACAACTAAAAAAGATTTCACTCCCCATATCATCTTGGGGCAAGCCTATCTCAGAACGGGATACTATCGAAAAGCATTATCCCAAACGAAAATAGCAATGGATATGGCTGATAAACGAGGAATAGCACCGAAAGAACAATGGCTAGCCCTATTAAAAACAGTTTATCTAGAGCTTGATGAAATGACAGCATTGGCTGNAGTATTAGAGAAACTTGTGAAACGATTTCCCCGCAAAAAACACTGGCTACATTTAGCCAGTGTTTATGCAAGCCTGGACGAAACTCAAAAACAACTCACCACACTTGAAATAGCTTACCAGCAAAATATTTTTACCCATAGCAAGGAATATATTTACCTCGCCCATCTTTATCTACAAGCGGATATTCCGTATAAGGCNGCAAGATTACTCGACCAGGAAATCAAATCNGGTCGAATTAATAAAACAGATAAACATTTATTCCTGGAATCTCAAAGTTGGCTACTGGCACAAGAGTTTGAAAAATCAATTCCCCCATTACAAGCAGCAGCTAAGCTCTCTGCAGGAGGGAATTATTACATCCAGCTTGGACAGATATACATGTCCCTAGAACAGTGGAAAAACGCTAGTGCCGCCTTTATTAACGGTCTCAGAAAAGGTGGATTAAAACGACCCGACAATGCGTTTCTAGCGCTGGGTACCGCACTATTTTACCAAGGTGCTCTTGAGGCAGCTAGAGATGCCTTTGCAGAGGCTCGTGAAGACGAACGCAGTATTAAAGTCGCGAAGCAGTGGATTGATTATATTAACTCCACTCTGGACTTTCCCCGTCCATAGGCAATACGACGTGTAGTTCAGTTCATACTGGCCAAGCTGGCTAAGCCGAACTAAGCTAAAATTCACGCGAACCAGTTCAACCGGTTAGCTCTAGCTAAACCTCATTCGCTTCGGTCAGGGTATGGAAGTTCACATTTAAACCTTTATTGGACGCTTGTACATGATCAGCCCCCTTCTCCTCCTAATGGATGACGAACAAACATCCTTGGCNCTNATTGAAGANACNGCCACTAGCACNGGATTTGAGGTNAAATCTTTTACTCGNGTATTTNAATTACAAAATTTNCTACTCAAAAAAACNAATGCGGCTGTCCTTATTATCGACATAGTCATGCCTGACATGGATGTCCTCGATCTCATTCAATGGTTAGCAGACGAGAAATGCAGTATTCCACTTATCATGACTAGCGGTTATGATGAACAGTACTTGGAAGAGACCACACAGATTGCCGCCAGATCAGGTCTTAATATGAGAGCGGCATTCAACAAACCAATAGTGCTACACGACCTAGAGGCAAGTTTGGCGTCAATATATCACCAGCTCGTTTCTAACTAAAAACTCATACACCATCGTTTAGTCTTTAAGAGGCAACAAAGCTATGTTTACAGGGATTGTCAGAGGTGCATTCCCCATCACCTCAATCAATAAAAAACCAGACCTCCTCACTTATGGTGTTCAATTACCAGCTGACCTACTGGATAACATTGCTTTAGGTGCCAGCGTTAATATCGACGGTGTGTGTCAAACCGTTGCAAAAATAGAAGGTAATGTACTTTTCTTCGATGCCTCAACAGAAACACTTCGACTCACCACTCTATCCAACCTCAAGCAAAATGATAAAGTCCACGTAGAACGTTCAGCCAAGGCCTCTGACGAAAATGGCGGCCACCTCATCTCCGGTCACATAGATGGCAAAGTCACGATAAAAAAAATAGCTAAAACGGGCAATGAATTGATTATCACAATGGAGGTCACAGAGCCCTTTCGAAAATATTTGTTTAATAAAGGATTCGTCGCGCTGCAAGGGTGCAGCCTAACAGTTTGCGATTACGTGCTTGCAAAGGGACAGTTTGAGATAAACCTTATCCCCGAAACCGTTAGGTTGACCGGTTTTGGCGACAAAAAAGTGGGGGATGAACTAAATCTGGAAGTGGATCGCCAGAGTCAAGTTCTAGTGGACACGATAGAGAGAACATTAGAAAAAGTTCTCACAAGATTGATACAAAAATAGGCCAACACACAAAAAACGCCTAATCGACCGAATCAATGAATGATTTACTGTTTTGGAAATACCCCTATCCCGTCAAATAATGCTTTTAGAACCCCATTGTGGCATTTTCACGATGCTTATAAGCAAAGCGAATAGCCAGCGTCAACTAGAGCACAGATTTTGCTCGACAAACGGACTAATATTATTGTATGGCGATATCTCAACAAAAAATATTTTCACACGATTTAGAAGTAGGCATGTTCATCTGCAACTTGGACAGGCCTTGGTGTGAGACGCCATTTCCGATTCAAGGCTTTTACATCGAACAAGCCAACGATATCACTAAGCTTACCGGTCTTTGTAACCATGTGTATGTAGATATTTTACGTGCTCGTAATCTGGATGGTTATGACGGAGAAAGCACATTACCACGGCACCAAATGGAGGACACTGCCAAAAACCGTGAAGTGCTTATCCCCAGTTACCACTTTACCCGCGATACGTACCCAGTTGCCATGCCCGCTGAAAAAGAAATGCATCAAGCGAAAAGAATCCAAAAAGAAGTGTACGAATCTATTGATACATTAATGCAGTCCGTCAGTAGTGTAAGTCGAGTAGACATGTCAAAAACTCGCCACACCGCTATGCAAATGGTGGATAGTATAGTCCGCAATCCCGATGCTTTTATTTGGCTGTCACGTTTGAAATCTAATAATGCACATAGTTATAGCCAGTCAGTGAATGCTTCTATATGGGCGATTGTTTTTGGACGCCACCTAGGCTTAAAAAGGAAGTCTCTGGAATCACTGGCCACGGGGCTTTTGCTCGCCAAAGTGGGGAAGGCCAAAGTCGCCGACAAGCTAATAAAGAATCGTAGCTATGTGGAAGAGAGTCTCGATATTCTCAAAAGATCGCCCGGCATAAGCAAATCAATCCTCCTTGTGGTGGCCTATCATCAAGAGCTACTGAATGGGTCTGGATTCCCGCGCGGTATTAGCGGTGAGGATATTCCAATATTGGGCCGTATCGCCAGTCTCGTTAATTTTTATGAAGAAAAAACAAATCCGGAACAAGGGGAGGCCTTAAGTCCTTCGGCAGCGATGTCACAAATTTATAAATACCGTAATCGTTATTTTCAACAAGACTTAGGGGAAGAGTTCATAAAGGCTATTGGTGTCTATCCAGTAGGGACAATTGTGGAACTCACGACGAATGAAGTGGGTATCGTTATGGGTCATAACGTTGAGAGAAAACTCCACCCCAAAATAATGCTAGTGCTTGATAAAACAAAATCGATTGTTCGCCGAAAAATCATCTTGGACCTTCTCCAAGAGCGCCACAATCACAAAGAAAACCCCATATCCATACGCCGCACCCTGCCATTAGACTCTTTCGCACTGGACCTTTCCCAGATCAGTATCTCTGGGAGAAAAAATCCTTGGAGCCTAGGACTACTTGCCTGGTTCAATCAATGGTTCGGGACTGATTTAGAGATTTAATTGATGACCGAGGAATCCACATCTCACGACCCCAATGACCCCACTGTATTTAGTCGTGGCAGTCTAAAATTAACTTATGACTTAATTCGCAAAAATAATGCCCAACTTGCACTGAGCGTCCGCAATATTATTACTCAAACGCCAATATCAAACAATGCATCGGAAAGACAAAAAGCCTATTCAGAACACTTTAAAGTCGATCTCGACTCTTTTCAGGTTCGCTCTATTGTTGAAAGTCTAATGGACCAAGCTCAGTCAGCAACAGGGGCTAATGAAAACCCAGGGCGGGCCATTCTGGCCAAGGCATTAACCGAAGACTGGATGCGCTTGGCACATAAAATGATTGCCGATCTCCCGGATAACCAAAAACCACCCTTCGCTCAATAGCGCTCGGGGCTGGAAATTCAGGTGTGCAAATTCAGGCTCGCGCCATCGCCACTAACCGCTCACGAATAGACCCGGCATCGGCGGCTAACTCCGGAAAAGGAATCCGCGCAACGCGTTCTCCTACTCTAATATTACAGCCATAACAGTCAATCCCTACCATCACCGGTTCATCGTCACATACGGCTATATCGTAATCATTGCAATATTTTTGAATGGCATCTGCATGATCATTATTCATATGATCCACCATCCCGTTTTCTGCCGTGGTAGCAAAGGAGTGGCTTAACAATAATTCATCCGCCGACACCCAGTGGATTTGACCAAAACCACCAATAAAGCGAGCCTTCACTGTATTCAAACGATAAAATTCAAAGTTATGTTGTGCATGATATTCTCTAGCTGGTGGAAAGAAGCGATAATAGCGCTCTTTAACCTCTTCATCAGTAACCCTAACGGCCTCAGCTAATATGGTTAAGCGTGCCGCAGTATGAATATCATCAACTTCACCTTCAGTCACGATAAGCGAAACCTTCTTATCATTTTCTATATTTTTTGTGTGCTGAGCAATACTACTAATTAATATAACAGCATGGCCTTCACTATCAAGACAATAGGGCGCGACGGAACCAAAGGGAAAGCCTGGCATATCAACTGAATGGGTGGACAACACACCGTGATATTCACTGAGTAATAAAGATTTTGCTTGAGAAGCTGCTACACCAGTGGACATTTCTGTATTCCCTTTTTAATAATATTTTCATTTATTTCAGTGTAGAAGATATTCACTTTTCTGTCGTAACCGCGATCTTGCGACTGGGCCCAGACGTACTGTTTAGGGGGCCCTTCAGATAACTCTTTCATTACCCCCATCAATAGGAACTTGGGCGCCTGTGGTATTTTTAAAGTTGTCGCCTAAAAGAGCACAGACCAATCCCGCTACATCTTGCGAACTGACTTCTTGCTTAAGCAAATTATTCGTTTTGTACGCTTCAACGCTCATGCCATAATGAGCAGCCCTGCTTTTTAAGACACTGTCACTCCAAACACCGGTATCAAACACTGCATTAGGATGCACTACATTGACCCGCACCCCAAACTCACCCAATTCCATAGCTGCCACTCGACTTAACTGAGTCAAACCTGCTTTTGCTACCGAATATGCACCAGCTCCGGGCCCGGGTGCAGGCACATTTTTCGAGCCTATAATCACGATGGCGGGATTTATTCCCTGTTTCATAAATGGGATAGCCGCCGCCAAAAGGTTCTTGTGACTGGTCAAATTTAGTGACAAGCTTTTGTCCCAAACCTCTTCTTTAATAAGATCAATCGTTTCACTATTCGGGAAATACCCCGCATTACTTACCAATAAGTCCAGGCCACCAAACCTGGCCACCGTTTCTTNTACNGCATCAGCCAAATCGATGGCATCTGTNACATCACATAGCAGNGATATTACCGATGAGGACTCGAACATATTTTCAATAATGGGGTTAATATCCAANGCAGCCACAACNGCACCTTTAGCTAACAGCNCATCTACACAAGCACGTCCAATGCCACTGGCAGCGCCTGTCACTAAGGCGATTTTACCCTGGAATTCGGCATCGGAATTCCCTTTGTTGAGTTTGGCTTGTTCCAGCTCCCAATACTCCATTTCGAAAATATCAGTCTCCGCAATAGGATGCCAACCACCCAACTCTTCCGCGATTGCGATGGCCTGTACTGTGTGATCAATGATATCTGAAATTATTCGGGCCTCTTTAAGCGATCGACCAAAAGCAATACTGCCTACCTTAGGAATGATTCCCCACCGCGGTGCCAAATCTAAACACTGAAGATCACCAGAGCTGTTGTCGTCAAAGTATTGCTGATATTGCTTCGAAAAATGTTCAACAACCGTNTGCACNGGTTCTTGCATATANATGCCACTAGGTTTAGTTCGNATCACATGATCCGGGGTCAATGGCCCCCGTGATATCAGCTCAGCACAATTATCTTGCAGCGCAAAAGCTTTCAATGTTGAGCTAGTGGAGGACACTGCCAACATGGCTAAACCTTTTGCGATGGATACAGCCTTTCTTGATTTAGCGATTTCCATTAAAGGAAATATCGCATCAGAAGACACTCCTGTTTGCTCATCGCCTGAGTGAACATCGCCTGAATGAACATCGCCTGAATGAACATCACCCGGTTGAACATCAGAAAACTGCAAGTGAGTAGTGTCGTAAAGATAATCCTCCGCAACAGAAACAATCTCTATCATTTTGCTGTAGCTTTCTTTCGCTGTATCCGCAAAAGTAAAAACACCATGATTGAGTAAAATAATCGCGTCCAGCTCACCCCAATTCACCTCCCGAGAGAGTTCAAAGATGGCTCGGGCAAGCACAAATCCAGGCATAACATAGGGAATAATCAACACTCTATCGCCAAATAAAGCCTTGATTCGGCTCTCCCCTTCTGTCGTATTTGACAATGTTACCACCGCATCTGCATGAGTGTGATCCACAAAGGTATAAGGAATAATAGCATGCAGTATTGCCTCCACTGACGGGTTCGGAGCCCCAGGATCAGTCATAGCCGCTCGTTGTAGCCTTACCATATCTACGTCGGTGAGTGACTCCAACTGAGCTAGCTTTAGCAAGGTATCCATTTTAACGGGCGCGAATCCTGGCTTTTCAATAGTATCCAAATCCCAGCCACTGCCTTTCACATACAGCAATTCCTCAGACTCGCCAAAATAATTTAATTCGGTCAATTTAACCGACGTATTCCCTCCCCCGTGAAGTACCAAGCCTGTCTCACGACCTAATAATTGAGAAGTGTAAACACGTTGGGCTAAAAGATCATCTTCCAGTCCATCAATATCTTGGTCATCCCACTGATTTTGCATCTTAGTTTCCTATTGGATACACACACATTTTTTATATAGTCCATCTAACGTTTGACCAACCATTACCTCGGTAAAACAGGCGCCACAATTGCCTTCACCTTGCGAACAATTTCGTCAAATTCTCCGCGGTTCATCAGATCATTTTGAAAAATACTACCATCAAACGCGACTCCTGTTGCACCGTTATCAAAAAACTCTCCCACGTTGCCGGCATTCACTCCGCCACAGGCCAGTAATGGAATATCGGGAAAAGGTCCACGAATTTCTTTGATATAACCCGGACCGAGAGTTTTGCAAGGGAAAACTTTTACCATGGAAGCACCCGCTTGGTACGCATCGTAAATTTCCTGTGGCGAAAATGCACCGGGAAATACAGGAATACCTTGGTCGACACAGGCTGTGACCACCTCTTTCACTAACACCGGAGAGACAATGAACTCAGCACCCGCATTGATAGCCAGGTCAAACTCATCAAGACTTAATACCGTTCCGGCACCTACACTCATTTTTCCTTTGACCAGAAACTTCAACTCCTTTATTAACGTTGCAGCTCCCGGGGTATTCATCGTTATTTCGATACACTTCAGAGGTGTTTGAGAGAGTGCCTCCACTAGCCCTTCGATGTTGTCCAGTTCAATGCCTCGCAGAATACCCATTACGGGGACTTCTAAAAAATCTTCAATTTTCATGACTTTCATCTTTTCCTAAGTTTTGATTTAAGCACAATTGATCACATTACAATCAACCTCTTACATCCCTTATAGTCCCTAACAGACAGTCTTCTGAAAATGCCTTATAAATTTTACTGTAGCCACTGACTTTTTAATATGCCGGAATAATCGTTTCACCGAAACGACTAGCTTTCTACAATAGGCGTAGGATGGGTTTCGGGCAAATGGATAACTATGGAGATCAGCATGAATATTGGAAGCTACTGCAATCGAGAAGTAATCACCTCTAGCGCTGATGCAACGGTTAGAGAAGTTGCCCAATTAATGCGTCAACACCACGTTGGCATTATCGTCATTGTTCAACCCACTGAAGACGGCAACCGCCCCATTGGCATCGTGACGGATAGAGACCTTGTTGTGGAGCTTGTGGCACAAGATGTACCCTTAGAAAGCGTGACGGTCACTGACCTTATGATGACAGATCTTATTACCGCTGAAGAGACCGATGATTTGATGGGGACAATCAGTCTTATGAAGCGTAAGGGCATTAGACGAATCCCCGTAGTGTCCCGAGAAAATGACCTCGTGGGCATACTAGCAGTCGATGACGTACTAGAATTAATCTCAGAACAAATGGTGAATATCGTTAAGCTGATCAGCAGGGAAGTCGAAGAAGAAAAAAACCTTCATTCGTAGAAAAAATACAACCGCCGATGAATTTATTCCACCTATTGTCCCACCTCGCATCTATTTTCCCACCTGGCACCTACTGATAAAACCGCTAGACCGCTCACCGCTCACCGCTCTTTAGATATAACGGTCCAAAATCTAGAGCTTCAAGATCTGGGGCTTTTAATATCCGGGGTTACTAATATCTGGGGTTACTAAAACTGAGTCTGCGTTTATCTTCCAGGAACTTATCCCCAAATTCTGTGGATAAGTTCCTGGATAACCTTGAGTAAAAGCCTCACAAGCGTTACAGCTAGGGCACTACAGAGCATTGATTTTGTTTTAACCGACTAAAGTTAGAACCCCGTTCCCCTTATAGTCAATTGAAACTTCAACTTACTTGTTTTTGCGTCGCCCCCGCTCCATTACAATTTTTCGACGCTGCTCCAAAAATTCAGGAGTGGTCTCTTTCATATGCTCTCTATTGGCCCTGGACTCAATCTTAAGACCCGCCTCTAAAGTATTTTCCCAGCCTGCGTCCATTACTCTTTTAACTGTTAATAAAGTACGAGCATCGGCACTCACGATCTCTTCGCCCATCGCTTGACAGACGGCTAACAAATCTTCTGAGGCAACAACCCGATTGACAAGCCCCCACCGCTCAGCCATCTCAGCACCTAAAAAACTGCCAGTGAAACTCAACTCTTTTGCCCGATTAATCCCGATAAGACGAGGTAACCTTTGGGTAATTCCCCAACCCGGTACTATACCGACTTGAGAATGAGTATCAGCAAATTTTGCATTCTCTGACGCGATCATAAAATCAGACATCAGTGCAAGCTCAAACCCACCTGTTATTGCAAAACCATTGATGGCCCCTATGATCGGTTTGCCTGTTCCCGTCACGGAGGCTTTAAGGGATAGATCCGATACCGCCTCGTCGTTATCCTCTTTACCTGAGGCCAACTCTTTCAGATCCAAGCCAGCACAAAATGCACGCCCCTTGCCAGTTAATACAATCGCACCAACCTCATCATCCGATGCTAGCTGATGAAAAACCTTCGCCACTGCCACCCTCATTGACGCGCCTAACG
>JAESQG010000044.1 GCA_016765265.1 Pseudomonadales bacterium
CCATGGTTTATTTACGCATGGTTTTCCAAACTGCTTCTTAATGGGCATGACACAAACCGGCTTGACGCCGAATTATCCCCACGGACTTGACGAACAGGCCAGTCATATCGCCCATGTTATCAAGCATGCCAAAGACAGCAACAACAGCCGGATCGAAGCCACACAAGAGGCGGAGGATGAGTGGGTCCAGCAGGTAATAGCTAAGGCGCGTTTGGGAGCACGTTTTTTTGCGGAATGCACACCGGGTTACTATAACAACGAAGGTAAACCGGGCAGCGGGAAGACCTTTGCCGATAACACCTATGGTGGAGGACCGATTGAGTTTTTCAGCATTCTGAAGAAGTGGCGTGAGGAAGGCGAATTGAAAGGACTAGAAGTTTCGTAGTCCTGTTACAAGACGCTGCGGGCGCGGTTCGGAAGTTTTGGCTTATGTTCTATTTCTCGATGGTATCTACACCGAGTCAGATGAAGGTCCGAGTCAGATGAAGGTTATAGACACTTCAAACGAGCTTAAACCCGCAGCAGCAAAGAACTTTAAACTGAAAACAGAAACTGAAAACAGAAACTGTTAACGAAAACGGGAGAATAATTTGTATGTAGCGGTAAGTTTTGCTTCATTACTCAGGAAAAACATCCAGTAAGAGAAGTATGAGCAGATAAAAGTACCGCCAAAATTTTCGTCCCCATTGCGAATGAGTCCAAGTTGTTTGATACTCGCCAAAAAACAGTGAGTTCATCTTCTTTAATTAAGGGCAATATTTTAACTAGTATATCGATTAATGATTAATATAGAGGTGAGAAAACGAGATGTCTGATTCAGGTGTAAAGGTCCTCGATGCCGTTGTTGTAGGAACAGGGATGGCCGGTTTGTATATGATAAAACGACTTAACGACAGGGGCTTGAACATTCAGGCCATAGAAGCTGGCTCCGGTGTGGGCGGAGCCTGGTACTGGAACCGCTATCCCGGCTGTCGAGCTGATTTACCTATCATTGAGTATTCTTATTCCTTTTCAAAAGAATTGGAGCAAGAGTGGGATTGGTCAGAAGTCATGGCGGGACAGCCTGAAATTGAACGTTACCTTAATCACACGGCAGATCGTTTTGATCTACGCAAGCATATTAAATTTGATACCAAGGTCACGGATGCGATTTATAACGAAGATAGTAATACCTGGACAGTCAAAACTGATCAAGGTGATACCTATACTTGTAAATATTGCATTATGGCCACGGGTTGCCTGAACGAACCTAATTACCCTGGTTTTAAGAATGCAGACTCCTTTAAGGGAGATATTTATCACACGGCGCAATGGCCAAGAGAGGGTGTTGATCTGACAGGTAAACGGGTTGCTATCGTGGGTTGTGGTTCATCCGGTGTGCAAACCATTCCTGAACTTGCCAAACAAGCCAAAGAATTAATAGCCTTCCAACGCAGTCCAGTATTTACATTCCCTGCTAGAAACGCGCCAATGAATCCCAAGTTTCTTGCCCAGGCAAAGGTAGACTACTCTGATATTCGTGAGCGCCAACGTAATAGTGAAATGGGTGTTGCTAATTACAGTGGTCCAAGGCGACCTAAAGATTCAAATAAACCCAAAAAACCCCGACCAAGCAAAAAAATTCTGGACCTTACGCCGGAACAGCGAAAGCAGGAGGTCAAGGATTTCGGTATTAATGCGTTGTCAGCGTATGTAGATCCCTATTTTAATCCAGAAGCCAATGAAATAGCTTGTGATCTTTATCGGGAGACTCTGAAAGATATACTTGACGATCCACAAAAAGCTGAGGCTTTGTCTCCAAAAAATTACCCACTGCATTGCAAGCGTCCGGTAATCGATACTGAATACTACTCAGCCTTTAATCAGGATAATGTTTCTATCGTTGATTTGCGTGTCAATCCAGTTGAAGAAGTCACCCCAACTGGCCTGCGTACCAATGATGCTGAATACGAATTCGATGTTCTCGTATATGCCACGGGCTTTGATGCCATGACAGGAACGCTTAAGAAGCTCAATATTAGAGGACGTGATAACCAGCTACTGGCTGACAGGTGGAAAGATGGTCCACGCATGTACATGGGCCTGCAAACCGTTGGTTTTCCCAACTTCTTTACCACCACGGGCCCTGGTAGCCCTTCGGTAGTCAGTAATGTATTGCACTCCATTGAGCAGCATGTGGAATGGATAGACACCTGCATTGACTATTTGCTAGAAAATAATATCAAAACGATTGAACCTACTATTGAGGCTGAGGATGCCTGGGTGATACACGTGGACAAAGCAGCAAAAGGCTCCATGATGACAGCACCTACTTGTAACTCATGGTATCTTGGCTCCAATATTGCGGGGAAACCACAGGGTTTTATGCCTTACATAGCGGGCACGAAAACCTACCGAGAGGAATGTGACGAAGTCGTTGCGAAGGGTTATGAGGGCTTTGCGCTGACCAGTTAGCTTCAGTTATTTTTGGAGTCAATAAAATAAATTACTCAAAATAGTAAGGGATAAGATATGAGTGTTTCATTTGATAATAGAGTAGCCGTTGTGACAGGTGCTGGTTCCGGCCTTGGACGCGCGCACGCACAAGTTTTGGCGGCGCGAGGTGTAAAGGTTGTCGTCAATGATTTGGGTGGGAATACAGCAGGTGAGGGAGGTTCGACCCGTGCTGCGGATGATGTGGTTAAATCCATTGTAGATGCCGGTGGCGAGGCAGTTGCAAATTATGACAGTGTGGCAAGCCTTGAGGGCGGACAGAATATTGTTAAGACTGCTATCGATAATTTTGGTGGCGTGGATATTGTTATCAACAATGCAGGTAATGTTCGTGACAAGAGTTTTGCGAAAATGGATCTAGATAACTTTACCGCAATAATGGATGTTCATCTGATGGGGGCAGTTTATGTTACCAAAGCGGCCTGGCCATTGATGCTGGAAAATAAATTCGGCCGTGTGGTGATGACTTCTTCTTCGGCGGGTTTATTCGGTTCCCATGGGCATACTAATTACGGCAGTGCCAAAATATCCTTAATCGGTTTTATGAACGCATTAATACAAGAGGGATCTAAAAAGAATGTATTGGTAAACTCCATTGCGCCTATGGCATTAACGCGTATGACTGAAGAGGTAATGTCCCCGAAACTGGCACCCATGATGCAACCTGAATTTGTGAGTGCCATGGTTGCCTTTCTGTGTTCCGACGAGTGCGATCTTTCCGGTCAAATAGTGGAATGTGGTATGGGTTATTACAGCAAGGTTCAGATAGTGGAAGGTGCGGGAGTATTGCTTGGCGGTGGGGAAGTACCTTCACCGGAAGAGGTTCAGGCCAACTGGGGCGCGATTAGTGATATGTCCGAGGCAAAAACCTATCGTCATGCCGGTCAGGTTATTCGGTCGGTATTTAATAAGATGAAAGAAGAGGGGGTCTTGTCGAAGCAGTGATTCTCATTTTGAGTCGCAGGACTAACGCTAATCTGGTCTCAATCAAGATTAGCGTTAGTCCTGACTAGCCTTCAGGCGTAACCGTGACGCAACAATTTTCCAGGATAAGCTCCCGTAGTCTCGTTATCCACACGAATGATCTCACCATTAACAATGGTATAGCGATAACCTTCTGCAGTTTCTACATAACGCCATTCGTCGCCCGGTAGGTCGTGGACAATTTTCGTTGGCAGCAGTTTGAGGTTTTCATAGTCGTAAACCACCACATCCGCTGCACGACCCACATCCGCTGCACGACCCACTTCCAAAGTTCCTCGGTCATCAAAGCCCGCAGCTTTTGCAGGCAGGGCAGCCAGGCGGTAATGCGCCTCTTCGAGTGTATAGGAGCCACGTTCCCTTACCAGTTCGGCAAGCATACTGGTGGGGTAACGCCCAAAGTTCAGAAACTTGGTATGAGCGCCACCGTCGGATACACCAGGCACTGTCCACTCATTTTGTAGCACTTCATTGACGTAACTTTCTTCCCAGTTAAAGGGAGTGACATAAAAAACTGTTTTCAAACCTTCACTGATGGCCAGGTCCAGCATGGCGTCAGCCGGATGTTTGCCCGTATCAATTCCAAGTTCGGCTATGGTCATACCCACATAATTTTTATTCTCATCATTTGCTACTGAGTCAATGACTATGTCGGCAATGGGCCCACTGACAAACGGTGCACTGCCATTATCGTAATCTTCGCGAACGGCTGCACGCAACTCGGGGTTATTCATTTTTTCTATTCGAGTAGGAATATCGCCTATGGTGACATCACGCCATGCACCATTGCCATCAAACAAGTTGAAATCATCCAGCATAAAACGCATATCATTTGGCGTAGTAATGGCCTGCATCCAGATTTTGTGACCGTCTTCACGGGCCTTGTTTACCCACTTCAGCATGCGACGATGCTGGTGAGGATGGCGTTCATTCACTTGCACCGCATAATTGAATAAACCCTTTACCGCGGTCCTTTAAAACTTTGGCAAATTCTAGGCAAAGTTTGTCAGACATGGTATCGGTGGGCATGGGCGTACCATCGTAGTCACGCTGAACAGAAGTAAACCCATCGCCCAGCCGCTGCATGGAATAACCGACGCCGCCAGCGTCTAGTGATTCTTCCAATAACCTCAACATCTCGGCAAGTTCTTCTTCATTGGGGTCGCGGCTTTTGGCTGCATCAATACCCATCACATAAATCATTAGCGGGTTGAGCGGCACAAAGCTCATCACATTAANACCCTTGGGGCGCCGGTCAAGGGAATCTAACCACTGGGGAAAACTTTCCCAATCCCAGTCCATACCTGCTTTCAGGGTTGCCAGTGGAATGGCTTCCACCCGCTCCATGGAAAGCATTAAACGTTCTTGCTGCTCGGGATGAGCCGGTGCAAAACCAAAACCGCAATTGCCAATGGCCACGGAAGTAACACCGTGCCAACTGGAGCAACTCAGATAAGGATCCCAAAGCAATTGAGCATCATAGTGAGTGTGTAGATCTACAAAGCCCGGCGCTACCACTAGACCTTTGGCATCTATCACTTTATCGGCTCGACTGGCATCCAAGCCTTCACCTTCCGCGATCTCGGCGATAAGGCCATCTTTAATGGCAACATCACCCACAAACCGTTCTCTGGTACGGGTACCGTCAACAATGGTACCCCCTTTAATAATTGTATCGAAGTCAGACATATGATCACCCGTTGTTGATAATTACAGTTGATAACTACAGTTGATAACTACAGTTGATAATTACACTTGCTACTGGCAGTTGGATATAACCTGAACTCACCTTATTTGGTAACTATGATAATACTACCATCAACACTATCAATGGTTAGCAATTCTGAATAGTAAAGAATAAAAATAGCAGTAATAGTGGATGACAAGTTTTTGCATAATTGCCTGTTGCCATATTTAGTATGACTTTTCACTTAGCTCCAAAGTGTGAGTTAAATGTTGGTTTGATTAGCAGCACTAACTACCGATTCTCCGGCTCCACTTCCCCCTCACCCTGAGTCATTTGTCAATTCGCACTGTTGACGTGGATAATGAGTCACGCTAATTTGTCTCTACCCCTACTATCTATCCCTACTATCTACCCAATAGGTTGCAAAATGGAAACTAGAGTCACACTCAGAGATCTATTTCGTCAAAGAAAATATTTTCTATTAAGAATNGNTAGTNTATGGCAATTCTTTTTGTTTAGTAGAAAAAANAAACACAATAAAAGTTCCGTCCTCACNATGCTCATAGAAGCAAATGCGGCCGATTTTCCCGACAGAACCGCGCTGTTTTACCAGGACCAGGTAATCACCTACAAGCAAATGAACGACTACGCCAACAAGGTCAGTCACTATCTTCAATCCAAAGGCATTAAACAAGGCGATGTAGTCGTGCTGTTCATGGAAAACCGAATTGAATTTCTCATCTATTTGCTCGGCATAATCAAAATGGGGGGCGTTGCATCCTTGGTCAATAGCACCCAGCTTGGCCAGAGTTTAAAACATAGCATCGATTTGGTTGAGCCAAAGGCCGTTATCATTGGCGAAGAGCTATGTGAAAAATACGAAGAAGTGACAGACCTAAATGATAACGCCGGCAGGCTGGTATTCCTGGTACCTGACACCAATCTGATGACCGATGTCGAAGGTAGCAGGGACGGGTTTACCAATATTTCNAAAGAATGCCAGGATTCTTCTACGCAAGATCTGGTCACGCAGATTANTGATGAAGATGACCCGGCCTTGTATATCTATACTTCGGGAACCACAGGTTTTCCCAAAGCCACCATTCAAACCAATGGGCGGTTCAAAAAAATGATCCCCTTGGGGATGCTCCTGAATCCTCTGAAGAAAGAAGATGTACTCTACTGTACGCTGCCCCTTTATCACGGTACCGCTTTACTTTGCTGGATCACGGTACTGATCTTTGGCTCTACCTTCGCCTTGCGAAGAAAATTCAGTGCTAGCGAGTTCTGGGATGATATTGATAAATACCAGGCCACTTGCTTTGGGTATGTAGGAGAGTTATGCCGATATTTGTTGAATACCGATTCGCCCAAGAGCAAAAATAATACCTTAAGAGCCATGATGGGCAATGGCCTGCGGCCCGATTTGTGGATGGAGTTTAAAGAAAGATTTGATATTGAAGAAATCAGGGAAGCGTATTCGGCAAGTGAATCGACCGTGGGATCATTGAATATATTTAACATGGATAAAACCGTGGGCTTTCTCGTCACTCCTTATGCGATTGTTAAATATGACGAAGAAACAGAAGAGCCTTTGTATGGTAGCGACGGGAGGTTACAACGTGTAGGGCCCTTTGAAGGGGGGTTGTTACTGGGGAAAATTTCTGAATTAACGCCATTTACCGGTTACACCCAGACCAGTAAAAATGAAAGTAAAATTCTCAATAATGTATTTAAAGATGGAGATAGTTGGTTCAATAGTGGCGATGTAGTGAAATACGTAGGTTGTCGACACATACAGTTTATGGATAGAACCGGTGATACTTTTCGATGGAAAGGGGAGAATGTTTCTACTAGCGAAGTTGAACAAGTAGTGAATCAATTCCCTGCCGTTGAAGAGTCCGTGGCCTATGGAGTGGAAGTGCCGCATTCTACTGGCCGAGCTGGTATGGTGGCCATTAAATTGAAGGATGCCGATACTGAGCTTAACGGAAAAGAGTTTTACGATTTTCTTGTTCAGCAGCTGCCGGGTTATGCCATGCCTTTATTTTATCGCATTAATGAGACGCTGGAACGCACACCCACTTTTAAATACAAAAAGGCAGGTCTTAAACAAGACGGCTACGAACTTGAGAAGATCGGAGCCGGCGCTCATATCGCTTTACATAGCGACAAAACTTACATAAACCTAGACGCAGCCATGATAAACAATATCAAGGAAAACAATGTGAAGCTGTAAGACCTGTAAGATCTGAAATACATTGATATCCCATAAATAGGGTTGCCAAGGCAATGACATGTTACATAGATATTTGTTTCGGCGATAAATCGGCCATTATGATACTTGACTCCTGTTTTATGATACTTGACCCCTGTTCTGTTTTGTTTGACCCCTGTTTTGTACTTTCACGACAATTAATGATAGGTAGTATAAATGTCTGAGATTGAAACATTTCGAAAAGAGGCTCGTGATTGGCTGGAGGAAAATTGCCCTGTAAGTCTTAGAAAAC
>JAESQG010000045.1 GCA_016765265.1 Pseudomonadales bacterium
GTTTTCATCCTCTCTTTGGACTTTTTCCACGTTGGGTTGGCCGAACAAAACACCAGAGTTAAGCACTTTCCATTCAACCGACGTTTTGGTTACAGGCTTTGATATTATTTTCTTTTGGGTCGCTCGTATGATAATGATGACCTTGAAGTTTATGGATGAAGTCCCCTTCAAGAAAATCTATATACATGGGCTCGTGCGCGATGCTGAAGGGCAAAAAATGTCTAAATCAAAAGGCAACGTACTTGATCCTATCGACCTCATTGATGGGATCGAGCTGGAAGACCTAGTAAGCAAGCGTACCAGCGGTCTCATGCAACCAAAAAAAGAAAAACAAATAGCGAAATCTACTCGTAAACACTATCCGGATGGAATCGAATCTTTTGGTACAGATGCGCTTCGTTTCACTTTCAGCTCATTGGCATCCACGGGGCGGGATATCAATTTTGACCTAGGTCGAATAGAGGGATATCGAAATTTCTGTAATAAAATATGGAATGCTGCCCGTTATGTTCTAATGAATACAGAAAACGGCAATACCGATAACACCCCGATCGACACCCCGATCGACACCAACAAGATAAAACAAAGCTTGGCAGATCGCTGGATTATTTCACGCTTGCAACGCACGGAAAAACTAGTCATCGACGCCATTGACCAGTTTCGCCTTGATCACGCCTCTCAGGCTATTTACGAGTTTATTTGGAACGAATATTGTGACTGGTACCTAGAGTTATCCAAACCCATTCTTTATTCTGATGTTGCCAGTGAAGAGGAGAAACGCGGCACTCGTCATACCTTACTCAAGGTTTTAGAAGCTACATTGCGATTGGCTCACCCTATCATGCCATTTATTACTGAAGAAATATGGCAACAAGTAGCACCGCGCCTTGGAATATCAGAACAATCTATCATGCTTCAAAGCTACCCAACCCCAGATGACAGCAAAATTGATGACGTGGCAGAAGGTGATATTGAGTGGGTAAAAGAGGTCATTGTTGGCATACGAAATATTCGCGGCGAGATGGATATTAAGCCAGGGAAACTATTGCCCGTTTATTTCAAAAATGGAGCTAAGAAGGATCAGCAAAGACTGCGACAGCACGAACAATTCTTAAAATCTCTAGCCAACTTGGAACACATCATCTGGCTTAATGCTGATGAGGCAGCGCCCATGTCGGCAACCCAATTAGTGGGCAGCATGGAAGTGCTTGTTCCCATGGCCGGCCTCATTGATATAGCGGCTGAAAGTGCTCGTCTAGCAAAAGAAATAGACAAGTTTAATAAGGAAATTTCCCGCGCTGAAGGAAAGCTCAACAATGAAAAGTTCATTAACAAAGCCCCAGCGGATGTCGTTGAAAAAGAGCGTGCGAAAGTGACTGAGGCTCGAGCATCGAAGAAGAGACTGACCGAGCAACTGAATAAAATCAAAACCCTACAGGAATAAAACAAAAAAAAGGAGTTAGCCCCATTGGTTTGATGGAAACCTTAAGAAAAGTACAGCCGTTCTTGTTAACAATCTGGCTCACTGGTAAATTTAATCTCGGTCTCTTACTTGTGATTTTAATATTAGCTTCGCTGGAACCGTACGCGGGTGATTTGTTACGTTTCGATCGGCACGCCATTGCGGATGGGGAGCTATGGCGACTTTTCAGCGGTCACTTAGTTCACCTAGGTTGGGCACATACCTTTCTAAATCTTACTGGGCTCGGGCTAATCACTATTGTTTTTCAACAGGAGCTTGAATTTAAGAGTGATTGTACCGCACTGTTATTTTGCTGCGCTGGCACAACCCTGGGCATTTACTATCTCAGCCCAACAATGATTTGGTATGTGGGGTTATCGGGTGCACTCCATGGCTATTTTATTTATTACCTGATCAAGGGTTATAAAGTTTCACCCATNATTGCGGCACTCACACTCATNATTATGNTTGGAAAAGTTATTTGGGAGCAAACTCCCTGGGGAGACACTTCAAGCACCGNGNAATTAATAGGGGGGGCTGTCGCGGTTGACTCACATCTTTATGGGTCAGCTGCAGGNATTATTGTTGGGTTCGCGTCGCTATTTTGGGTTACCCGAAGAGACCAGCAATCCAATGAAAAAAATTGAACTCAATCTCTCGACTTGTTTCACGACGGCGGTTTTTAGGATGATTTGTCAGACGGTGGCAGGACTTTCTTCCAGGGTTTTCTTCTTAGTGCCCAAAGCTCCGACTATGGTATCCAAAGCTCGATCAAACAGCGGACGGCTGTCAATGATGGTCACTCGGCCTTTACGCATCTCAGTTGCTACATGACTTCGAGACCAATCCATCACTTTCATACCTCGACGATTGACGAAAATGAGGTGATCATTTTCAGACAGCTTTAACGCCAAGCGACAACGTTTCTTCGGCTCATTGAGTGGAGAAAACTCCATCCATGTACCCAATTCGATTGCCTCAATTTTTTTCAAATAGACATAAGATGCCGCCAATTCCTTTTCTTGCTGCATCTCTACAGCAGTCAGCTGACTCCGGCTTTTACTGGACGGCTCGACAGCGGAACCACGAATATGAGCCGTTTCTTTTAAAATAAGCTCACTAATATCCTCAGCTCTCTCCGCCTTAACGGCACTCGCGATAACCGTGCCAGTCTCAACCTTGTCTTCGACGTCTTGTTGCGGGGTTTCCAAAGTCACGGTACTAACGGCCTTTTCGCTCATGCTTTTGTCTAGCATCTCCATGTGCAATTTTTCTAATTCATCGAAAAACTGACGCGATTCAGAAGGGCTGCAAGATATCTCGTTTAATCCCTCCCGCAGACTCTTCAACATAATTGGTAGTATTCGTACCCATCGTTGTCTGGAGTTCTTATTGCTACCAGGACTCAAGCTCCAAACTAACTGATCCACTGTATCAATTGCACGGTACCATTTTTCACTTTCAGGGCCATGCTTAACGCCGATTCGAAATAGTAGATTACCCCACGTATTGCGTAGCAAGGTATCAACAAGTTCCGGTAAGTTTTGACCCTCGATACGATCTTGAATCATTTTGTCGACGAGTTTGCGCGCACTCTCAGTCTTTGCTTTACCTTGAGCGATTTCACGAGTGCGTTGTTCAACTAATGCTGCCCGCTTACGCTCACCACGAATAAAGCCCGAAAATTCACTATAGAGCTCAGCAAATAATGCAACTTCCCCATTATATTCTGTCAAAATACGACGAACTACCTGGGCAATTTTCTCGTACACGGTATCATGGCTATCCTTGCTAGANTCATCGAGCCCAAGGCCTGCTCTGGCAAGCTCATTAAGTAATTTTCGTGCTGGATGCGANCCCTTATTAAAAAATGCTTTATCTTTTATCGCTACCTTTAAAACCGGTATCTGCAATCGCCCAATCAATGCCTGAATAGAAGTCGGTAAATTATGGTCATCAAGAATAAAATCAAAAAACATCGACACCAGATTTATAGTGTCTTCGTCTATGCGACTAATGACAGAGCGTTCCCCTATCGCTGTTTGCGTCGCAAGGATTTGCTGCAATGCTTCTCTAATATTAAACCCCGCTCCTTGGTTTTCCGCAGCAGCATCATTGGCAGCCTGACCACCCTGCAGTTGAGACAACATACCTAATAGAGCCTGCTGGGGGATCACATTAGAATGCCCCTTACCTGTGTCNCTACTNGCGATAGGCGCCTTACCGTATTGAGGGCTTTCAGACATCATGTCTTGTAACAAATGAAAAACGCCNCCCTTTACACCCGCGTGNGGCGATATGTAACCATCACCGGAATAATTTCTTGCGGCGCTTCCCGTGGTGAGTGTACTCGTGGTGGGTACGTCTGCAGGCCCAACCGGCACCCCGCTTTGCTGAGGCCCACTCCAAACCACTCCACCGCCTTGTTGCGGACCCATTCCTGGAACAGGTCCCATAGGAGAAGCAACATTAGGAGAAGCAACATTCGCCTCGGTATTGCTCGCACCAGAAGCATATCCAACAGGCCCCATCATGCCAGAGGCAATACCGGCACCAGGAGCATAACCTGGGCCTAACTCCTCTGGACTAGCATACTCTGCGTATCCATAACCTGACTCAATCATTTCTCCGTCATCGCTAGGCTGAATACGTTTCGCAGGTCTGCGAGGAGGAAGTGAACGGGATCGTCTGGCTTTTATTTTAAGTTTCGGNAACACCCCTGCTTCAATCAACATCCTATTAGCGGCATTTAGAATAAGAGGTAGTTGACTCATGACGAAGCGATCAAATTGTTTATAAACTAATATTTTTGCTCTAATGTCTAAGTCGAACATTTCNCTCGCTTTGGCAAAAATATCACATAGTTGCTGNGGGTCAAGAGGGTTATTTTTCTCAGAAACCGCGTGGTGAAATAGTGAATCCACCCTTCTCTGGATGTTATATAGATCCGTAATATGACTATTACGCGCTTTCATGACCATGCTGGTAATCGCAACGGATTCTTCCATAATGTCATCTTGTACAATAGACATTTCATCGGAGGTCATACTTGGGACGCTTTCTTCTTTTGCTTTNGCTTTTTCCGGGTCTAACAAATCACGAAATTTTTTGTGTATCTCATGCTTGAAGATATTTTCCACACTACGCCGTTTAATACGGACTTCGCGCATGGAATCAAAATACATTGTTTGCTCGCTATTGCTCCCCGCACCATCAGCAAGTTCAAAGAAAGAATCATCAATTCCATCAAACATTTTCCCTAAAGATCTAGCCAAGGAGCTAATAGCCGAGTCTCTTATTTTCAGCAAAGGATTAGGCAAAAGATCACTNCCATCAAGCACGTCAGAATCTTTGATCCCTGCTACTGGGGTTGGACCAGTATTGTGACTCATTTGTGTTATCCTCCGACTCAACTAGGCAATTTTTCGCTCATATAATGTTAAAACCTTGTTTTCTGGCTTTTTTATAATCAGACCTATCAGCAAGCCGCTATCGTTTCATAGTTTGCCCCTGGATCACAGTCTTAAAGTGTACTACAACAATCTCTTTTCGTTATTAAAAGCGCCTTTATTCAACTAATTGCGCCTATTCTGTTAAATCAAGGCAAATAATNGCAGGTAATTGACACATATTGTTAATGGTATGTAAGCACGACCAAACTAACCTGGGCTTAGAACCGAATTTATACATCAACACAACAGCATTCNCTTTAGATCGCACAGGGTAGACAGAATGATAGAAATAACTGCGGGTAAATATAAACATTACAAAGGTAATGACTATGACGTATTAGGTATATCTACTCATAGCGAAACACTGGAGAAGTTAGTGGTTTATCGCCCGTTATACGGGGAACAGGCACTTTGGGTGAGGCCATTGCAAATGTTTATTGAATCCGTTGAAATCGATGGGAAAACCGTTCCACGATTTCAACGGATATCGCCTTCCCCTGCCTGTTGACCCATCTTTTTTCATTCTTAGCAGTACTATTTTAGAATTTGCTAATTAGCTCTTGTATAAGGTTAAAGTTTTCAACGCCACTCTCTGTTTTACTTAATCTATCCATTTTAACGATGATTTTCCGCAAGTTGTCATCGGTTGTTTTATTTTCATCGCAGAGCATTTGGGTAACTTTAACTAGCTCACTCATTACCTCCTTGATTGGTCCTTGCTCTTGTTCGTTCAGGTCTAGATTAGACATAGCCTCTTCCACTTGGATTGCCGNCATATTCACGTTTTCGACACAACTCGNCATTNCTCGCCGATAACTCTCCTCTACGCCGGTCATCAACCCATTCATACTCTCTGCTAATTTTACAATCAGCTCACTGTTAAGCTCTGCCANACGAAGAGCATCCAATGCTTGAACTCGACCCGCCACACCTTCAATCAAGGTGTGGACATTTTCCTTAAGGGAAATACAATCACTCTCATCGACTGGCATATTTTTAATTAATAAAGAAACAGCGAAATGATTAATAATACACCTGCTCCCAAAGTCCACAAAGCGTCCTTTGTCCTTCAACTCATTCATTAACTGCGATTCCAAATCTTTAGCTAAACCATTAGCCTCCATATTTTTTGTTTCAAAGTGACCTCTAATCTGCAGACTGCAGCTTATTCCATAGATTTCACTTGCATTAAAAAATGACAAGCCAAGTTCATCAAAATTACCACATTGGCTAGCATTCAGAAGAAATTTAACGCTCGCACCTAAATGGGAGGACCCGACTAACGCCGTATGAGCCATTAAGTTCGCTTGATTCAACTTACTTTGTAGCTGNACATTCGCGACGTGATTTATNAGCGATTTATGCAATCTGGCAATAAGATCTGTGTCTGACACAGAAGATTCAATGACATCATCACAGCCAATATCAAAAACCTTGAACCGGTCAATCTTAATAGGTTTAGACAAAAAGACTAGCCGTGGCTTTTCCTTAACTTCAGGATTCTTATTGCTCGCCTCCAACGCTTCCGTAATTAGTAGTTCGCCCTTTACAGCAGGATCTACAACAAGCAGTTTAACGTCTGGTTGTGATNCTTTTTCCAGCCACTCTGGAATTTTACGGACACACTCCATATCAAATTGGCCAATAGTGCGCGCTAAAATGGGTGAAATTCCGTCAGGTGCTAATACAACAACTCTTGCGCGAGATTGATCAACCACGTTTTGTTAGACTCCATTTGTTAATCCAAACAATATAACTAGACTAAAAAACAGTTCTCGGCCATAAAATTAGCACTCGGTTAAACACTTCCACCTGAAAACAAAAAAGTATCATGCGCCTCTTTTTGCAAAAGGATCCAAACCAAATTCAGGCGCCGTTGGCATAGGGGCTCTATCGGCAGGGTTAACCACTAACACAGCCGAAGCCACGCCTCTTAATACATTTTTACAGCGGTTAACATCCTCAGCTTCACATGGGGTCTTCGTCAATAAGTGCATTGAAGCATTTTCTAACGCCCACATCAGCATGTAGTAAACCNACGGATCAATACGCACTCCTTGATAACGCATTAACTCGCTATCCATAATAGAGATCATCTCCTTTTGAGCTGCAAGCCGATGGGGCGCCAGAGGAGAATCAGAGCGCATAGCCTCCTCTTGCATCATTTGAATAATGGATCCTAACTCAGCGTGATAGTCAAAGTAGACGTCAATGCAGCTGGTAACCACATCACCCAAACTATGAGCATCAGACATTTTCTTTTTAAATCTTGCTATCAACAACTCAATCGACATCTTATAAATGCTTTCGAGAACATCTACCTTATTACGAAAATATTTATAAAAAGTTCTTCTAGATATTTTAGCTGCATCCAACAAATCTTGAACTGTGGTTTCTGTAATCCCTTTCTCCGTAAACACTGCCATAGAGTTCAGTAAAACCACAGATTTCGCGTTCNTTGCCGCCAAGGGGCCTTTAGCGTTACTTTGATCACCTGTCCCGCCCTCTCCTTGAGTACCCTCTAATCCGAGTACTTCTTTTATCATTTTTACACTTCGCTCAGTTTTCTCATCAAGGCTCATGGACTTCTCCCGAAAAACACCAACATAGTTTTACCGACAACTTCGATATCTAACTAGTCAGTATTTAATCTTGCGATATGATTGATAATCCCGATACAAATGATCTAAATACAATGTATCATTTTTCTCGACAAATTAGCGCAATTTGTTTCCCGCCCAGTATACATCACGTATGCGCCAACAGTTAGAAGTTTAAGACAGAATTGCAAAAAAAAACCCCAGAATCGATTCTGGGGTTTTAGTGTTTAAAGCCTGACGATGTCCTACTCTCACATGGGGAAACCCCACACTACCATCGGCGATGCAACGTTTCACTTCTGAGTTCGGGATGGGATCAGGTGGTTCCATTGCTCTAATGTCGTCAGGCAAACTGGGCGGCTGATGATCACTGAGAGTGGTCATCAGCCCTATTAGTTTGCTCGTGCGCTACACAAGCTCTAAGAGGCTGGATACTGAATCTAATTTACTTTGTCACCTAATGACTCTAATGACTCTGAGTTTTATTCGTCATGCGTTCACCTGGCTCTAGATCCATACGCTAAGCACTTCTCTCTCTTTTATCTCTTTAGCTCCTCATTTGGTTTCACCAAAGAGTTAAAGATCGCTTAGGGTTATATGGTCAAGCCTCACGGGCAATTAGTACTGGTTAGCTCAACGCCTTACAACGCTTCCACACCCAGCCTATCAACCTTGTAGTCTTCAAGGGCCCTTTAGGAAGTTCAAGACTTCAGGGAGACCTAATCTCGAGGGGGGCTTCCCGCTTAGATGCTTTCAGCGGTTATCCCTTCCGAACATAGCTACCCGGCAATGCCACTGGCGTGACAACCG
>JAESQG010000046.1 GCA_016765265.1 Pseudomonadales bacterium
AACCTGCACCCTTTAAAGTAAAAGTGACCATTTGCCTCATGGAGGTAGAGTCATCTACCGCTAATATTTTTACCATCTAACTAGCTCCAGCGCTTATTCATAACAGCGAATTATAACAGCGAAAACAATAAACAAATTAATTTCTATCATCAGCTGTTAAGTTCCCTCTTTGCCTTTTTTCAAATCATGCGTTATTGCATTCCAAAAAATCTTTTGTACCTAACAGCCTCACTGTGTTTAACATGGCTTCGGAAGGTGAATCCCAAATCAGCTTACAGTGATGTTCTTCTAATGATACTTTCGCGGCCAATACTATTTGCATTATTGAGGTATCAACCCGATCAACTTCGTCACATTTAATGGTAATATCTCCACCATTACTGAGCAGCTTTTCAAACTCACCGTAAATTGATTCAGCAGAACTAATATCAACAACACCACTTAAAATAATATTATTTCCTTTGCTCATTAGAGTTTCCCAACCGTAATCGAAAATTAGTTGACTTGTGGCCGTTTATCTAAGAGTAGCCCTATTAAGAATGCTTGCGTCGACTTAAAACACACCCTTTAGCTATCCTTAATACAACAAAACCAGGGCACTAAACTATAAATATGCCATAGTTGTCGCTTACGACTTTCGGACGAATGCTAACTGGCTGAAAAACAAATATTTTGTCTGTGGTATCTTGGATTAGATTATGTGAGGGTAGGCTTGCTTATATGAAGTAGATATAACCTGATCGAAACAATGAACATATTAATATTAATATTGTTGCTTAGAACTTTATTTGGTACCCCTCTTTACCGGCAATCTTAGGTAAATCATCAATAATCTTTTGTTCATTTTTGCTTTCGGTGAGCGCTTCTTCTTTCTCAAACTTAGTAATGAGTTTACTCATTACTTTTAGTTTGCCATGGGCTTTTTCCCATTCATTAATTTTGACTTCTAGCTCCTGTCGTACTTCTAGTAATCGATTCTCTTGTTGACCGATAGCAACATTGAGCTTAACAAAAAAACCATGAAAAGCCTCAAGTTGCTGACCTGAAGGAGATGAGCCAACAGTAATGCTGGATTGGTATTCTTCTTTATATTGAACCAGCCCATCAAGTTGTTTCTCCTCCTTTATCACTTCTTGTCTTGCAAAGCCCACTGTTTTTGCAGCATTATCTTCTCTCATTTTATTGAGCTTTCGCACCGGCTGAAGTCGTTTAGATTTTTTCACTGCTACTATACCTTCCTGCTACACTTGCCTGCTCGTGGGTATTATTAGTTTAGTACACTTCCTTAAAATAGCCCCATTGGGCGTATTAGTCGATTTGGCCATGATGTATGTTATAAACTTAAGTAACACTAGGCAGCTGTTTGTCTTCAGGCTTAAGCACCTCTATTAACTCTGCCCTCGCCGGCGCTAACTGAACTTTAGTCTCCAATCCTTGTTTTAAGTATTCCCGAAACGCGTATCTTTTATCGATAGCGAAATCAATCTCGGGATCACTGCCGATGGCATAGGCCCCTACACTAATCAGATCTTTACTCTGTTCATAAGCGGAATACACCTGTTTAAATTTCTGTGCTAGAGCCAATGATTCAGCGTCCACAATATTAGGCATAACTCTACTGATGGACGCCTCTATATCAATAGCGGGGTAGATGCCCTCTTCCGCTAATCGCCGACTCAGTACAATATGGCCATCCAGGATAGCTCTGGCCGCATCCGCTACGGGGTCTTGTACATCGTCACCCTCCGTTAGCACTGTATAAAATGCGGTAATCGATCCTTTCCCGTTCATACCGTTACCCGCCCGTTCAACTAATTGCGGGAGCTTGGCAAACACCGAGGGAGGGTAGCCCTTTGTGGCGGGGGGTTCGCCAACAGCCAATGCAATTTCACGTTGCGCCTGAGCGAATCGAGTCAAAGAATCCATTAGCAGCAACACCTTCTTACCTTTGTCTCTAAAGTGCTCGGCGATAGCCGTCGCCATCATAGCCCCATGTATTCGCAGCAACGGTGGGTCGTCTGCAGGAGAGGCGACGACTACGGATCGCTTCATCCCCTCTTCACCCAATATAGTCTCTATAAACTCTTTGACTTCTCGCCCCCGCTCTCCAATCAATCCAACGACAATAATGTCCGCCGTGGTATATTTGGTCATCATCCCTAACAACACACTCTTGCCTACACCACTGCCGGCAAACAATCCCATACGCTGACCAATCCCTATAGTGAGTAATGCGTTTATTGTTCGAATACCCACATCTAATGGCTGATCGATGGGCTGGCGATGTAGTGGGTTGATGCTGACTCCCACAAGAGAACTGGTTTCCTCTGTTTTTAAAGGGGGTTTACCGTCTATCACCTCGCCCTTGCCGTTGAGTACCCGTCCCAATAGCTCTTCCCCCGCTGGTACCTTTCTGACCCCTTTTGCTGCATACACACTGGCACCGGGTTTAAGTCCATCCACTGGCCCAACAGGCATCAAAAATATCTTTTCTCCGGAAAACCCCACCACCTCGGCTTCCACCAACTCTGAGCCAGCGGATTTGATATGACACCGCCCCCCAATAGACACGTTGCAGCCTACCGCTTCTAAGGTCATGCCTACCATTCTGGTTAGCTTGCCCTCACGTATCATCGGTGGCATGGTTTGACAGAAGGCTTCATAACGAGATAGCTGTGTAGCAGCAAGCTTCCTACCTTTCAAATAATGGTTATCTTCAGTGGGGTTCATCGGATTGCGAGTCTTCGTCCTCTAAAAATTCTGATTTTGGTTCCGTTTGTGCTACTTCATCTTCCTCATCCAGATTCTGCGGCATCTTCTCAGCGTATACTTGATTTACGATCTGTTCGACGCGCCGATCTACCGTGGCATCCACCAGGCCTTCATTACTCTCTACGATACAACCCCCAGGGGAAAGCCCGGCCCGCTCTACAATTCGCCACGACTCTTGGTAGTCAGGCAGTTTTTTTATTTCTGGGAGAATATTGGCTAAGTCCGCGGGATGTAATAATATTTTTATTGTTTTACTACCACAGCTCAATGTCGCCAGCGCTTCGCGCACTATCTGCATCACTTGTGAACTGTCGATATATAATTCACGTTTTAAAATCAGTTTACTGATCTGTATCACCAGCGATAACATCACTTTCTCTAAGGCTTGATCTTGCTGATTAATGGGCTCCATTAGCGCCCGGGCCACCTGAGCAATTAATGCTGTTTCTGATTTTTTTTCTTCTTCGCCTTTTCTAACACCCAAATCATGCCCGGCTATAAATCCTTTATCTTTGCCTTCTTTAAACCCTTCTTCATAGGCTTTTTTCCTCACCTCTTCCAAATCATGCACTGTAGGCGGTTTAAACCTATCTATTCGATATCCAACTCCGCTATTGATCTGATTCTCTTGACCCGTTTTTTCTTCGGCAATAGCGGGCACTTCCCAGCGGTCATAGGCTGAGATATCTTTATTTTCATTTTTAGTAGAACCACTCGGTTGTCCACCGGGTCCCTTTCTATAGCCCGTCACTTATACAAATCTCCACATGCCTTAAATCATCTCTTCTCCGCCTTTACCTCCCAGTACAATCTCACCGGCATCAGACATTCGTCTGGCGATGGACAATATCTCTTTCTGAGCGGATTCGACTTCACTGACTTTCACTGGACCCTTGGCTTCTAAATCATCTCTGAGTAACTCAGCTGCTCGTTTAGACATATTGCCAAATATTTTCTCTTGTACTGCCTCATCAGCACCTTTGAGTGCGAGTATCAATATTTCAGAAGAGATTTCGCGCAGTAGAGCCTGAATACCTCGGTCATCTACTTCCTTCAAATTATCAAAGACAAACATCAGATCCGTTATTTCTTGTGCTAAATCCTCATCGATCTCTTTTATGGATTCAATCAATTGGGATTCCGCAGAGGTATCTAGAAAATTCATAATATCAGCGGTGCACTTAATCCCACCCAGTGTCGCGGAAGAGGAGGTACTGGCGGATGAAAACTGTTTTTCCAGAATATCGTTTAATTCCTGCAACGCTTGGGGCTGTATACTGTCGATAGAGGCGATTCGCATAACGATATCTAGCACCACTCGTTCATCCATATAGGCCAACACTTCCGCCGCCTGATCAGGATCTAGGTAGGCCACAACAATCGCCTGAATTTGAGGATGTTCAAATCGAATAATGTCAGACACTGCTCTCGAATCCATCCACTTCAGGGTGTCTAGCCCAGAGGTATTTCCGCCCATCAGAATACGATCGACTAGTCCGCCCGCTTTATCTTCACCCAGGGCCTGCACTAACATATTCTTGATATAACTTTCGGCCCCGACGCCTAAACTAGTTTGATCGCGGACAACTTCAATAAAATTACCCAGAACTTCTTCTACCTGTTCTCTCGTGACGTTTTGAAGACGTGCCATGGCATGGCCAAGGCGCTGTACTTCTTTAGGCCCCATGTGCTTGAGGACTTCTGCTGCCTCCTCTTCACCGAGAGACATAAGCAATATGGCAGATTGCTGCAACGAGTCAAAATCAGGTTTTGGATCTCCTTGAGCCATCTATTCCACTCCCTGTGCTAACCAGGTTTTCACAACCTGTGCCACACGTCGAGGATCATCAGCAATCATGCCTTTTACTGCATTGAGTTGCGCTTCATAACTTTGCTCTGGTCCAGGCAGGAGCGTTTCNGGTCCGCCGGAGATAGTGACCTCTTCTTCTAACTCAGGTTCAGGCGCTAGCTCCATTTGCTCAGGCAGATCGGGCAGGGCAGCATTCTCGCCCGCCGTTGCCAGGCTCTTCAATATAGGCCTTAATACGGCCATCACCAGTATCAGTAGGAATATCGCACCTAGACCTTGCTTGCCAAATTCCCAAACCCAAGCTTGTTCGAATATTGATTCTTCGGGTAACTCGGTGGTGTCATCCANCTCCGGCACTATGAACGCTTGATTTAATACGTTAACACGATCGCCCCTCGCCGCTGCAAAACCAATAGTATCTTTGATCAATATTGAAATGCGTTCTATTTCATCCGCCGAAAAGGGGGTGCGTACCATTTCTAGCGTTTCGCCTTCTCCCACTTTCGTCATCTTATCGTCGATTACTACAGCCACCGTTAAGCGGTTAATTTTGCCTGCCTGATGACGGGTATGACTGATAGTTCTGTCCAGCTCATAATTTCGAGTCGCTTGTGAGCGGGTGCTACCTTCTGCTCCAGCGACCTGATTCGTGGCAGTCCCCGTGGCAACATCCGTCGTTTCAGGTACTGCGGATTCGGTTGGGGGTTGATTACTTAAAGCACCTGGTATCCCTAATGCGGCGCTACCAGCCCCCAGAATTTCATCCAAGGTTTGCTCACTACGAACCGCGGCCAAGTCCGGGTTAAACGTTTCAGCAGTTTGCTCTACCATTGTAAAGTCGATATCTGCCGAGACTTGCACTCGATATCGATCAACGCCCACTATGGGCTCTATTATCTCAGCGATTCTCTCTCTAAACTGTTGTTCTATTTGATTGGTATATTCCAACTGTTTTGCTGCCGCTACCATTTCAACGCTACTCTTGGCGTCCGACAATAGATTTCCGTGCTGATCCACCACTGTTACATGCTCAACCGTCAACTCTGGAATACTGGATGCTACTAGATGACCGATAGCCACTATTTGTGGTTTGCCGAGTCTTCGCCCAGGGTGAAGATCAATCAGTACTGACGCACTAGGATGTCGTTTATCATTAAGAAAAACTGTTNTCTTTGGAATGGCTANATGTACTCTTGCAGCTCGAATATTTTTAATGCTGCTAATGGTTTTTGATAGTTCGCCTTCAATGCTTCGCCGGTACTTCGCCTTTTCCATAAATTGGCTTGTACCAAAGCCACTTTCCTTATCAAGCAATTCATATCCCGATGTGCTAGTACCGGAATAGCCTGCCGCCGCTAGCTTTAAACGTGCTTGGTGAATTTTGTTTGACTCCACCATTAATACACCGGTGTTAGTATCGATCTGAAAGAGAATTTCCTCTTGCTCCAACACACCCACAATTTGACTGGCATCTAAATTTGAAAGATCCGTATATAAGGGTCTATAGGAGGGCTCTTTCGCCCAAATAACCACTCCAGCTCCAATGGCAACACTGGCGGCCAAACCAATCATCAGACCTAGTTGCCTAATGATCGACAGATTATTTAATCCTTCCAGAACGGGATTGGTTTGAGTTAAATCAGTGGCCATAGACTCTCTGCTTGTTGATCAACACCATTGGTTAATATATAAAATGCCTGCTACTTAAACTGGCATATTCATCACATCTTTGTAGGCATCAACTAATTTATTTCTTACCTGAGTCATTGCTTGAAACGCGACCGTTGCTTTTTGCGAAGCTATCATTACTTGAGCCAGGTCCACGGCGGAATCCCCTTGAAGAAAAGATGTTTTTAACTCTCCAGACTCCTTTTGCACATCATTCACTTTGTTTATGGCATCTTTTAGCATATTCGAAAAATCGGGTCCTTCTGATTTATTTAATCCTCCTATTTTATTCACGCCATCAATCCCATTGGATTGCGACACTTCAGGACCCAGTACTTGGGCGCGCATAGTTTGCATATCGGCAAGTAATCGAGTCATTTCCATATCAACGCTCATAAGACACCTTTATCCTTTATCATTTTTTTTAGCCCTATTTCTGTTTAGCTCTATTTCTGTTTAGCTCTATTTGTATTTCACAGTATCTGTATCTAACTCACAATATCTGTATCTAACAAGCCTTCGTCCATCACCCGCTGGCGACTTGTTACGCTCTTAGAGCTGAGGCAAGATCTATCCCGTGCTCCCTCATTTTGGCTAGCTTGTAACGCAGGGTTCTCGTACTTATGCCTAGTCGTTCAGCGGCATTTTTGCGACTACCGCTGACCTCCTTCAAGGTACTAATAATGACCTCAAACTCTCGCTTGCGTAAATCACTGCCCAGTCCACCGGAGTCACTGACCATTTCAGCTTGATCATTAGCCCCTGCTTTCTCAATGGGAGAAGGCAGGGGCATCACTTTGAGTATTTCTTCATTGGTGGATTCAGTAACCGATTCAATTACCGCTTTATCAGCACTTGCGATAACAGATTCAACTGAACTCTCAGCGAAGGTCCCGATACTAGTGCTATCAGTTGCTGCAACCCTAGTACTATCAGTCACTCCGACAAAAGGCGTACCCTCCCTCATCTCCATCATTAAATCAATTTCCGTAATATTGTTTCCGGTTTTCAGGATGAGTGCCCGCTGAATGGTATTATCAAGCTCCCTTACATTCCCCGGCCAATCATGTTTTAACAATGCCTTTTTGGCACTGATATCCAATTGAATTATGGGTTGTGCTGAATCTGAATACTTTTGTATGCTGGCCTCAGCAAGCGGTATGATGTCGCGTTCTCGATTTCGCAAAGGCATCCATTGTAGTGGAAACACGTTAAGCCTATAGAATAAATCTTCGCGAAATCTGCCCTCTCGCACCTCTAACTTCAGATTTTTGTTAGAAGTGGCTAACACTCGAATATCAAGTTTTATCGTCTTTTTTCCACCAATCCGTTCCACTTCCCTTTCCTGCAATACACGCAACAACTTCGCCTGTAAACTCAAATCCATTTCGGATATCTCATCCAATAATATGGTGCCGCCATTAGCTATCTCAAACTTACCCGCAGAGCTTTGATGAGCACCGGTAAAGGCGCCTTTCTCGTGACCAAATAATGTGGCCTCTAGCATGTTCTCGGGAATTGCGGCACAGTTGATTGCAATAAACTCCCCTTTACTGCGTTGCGAGTGGTCATGAATATATTGAGCTAACACCTCTTTTCCTGTACCGCTCTCCCCTGTGATCAATACGGTGGAGTTTGATTGTGCTACCTTTCGCGCCAATGATAGTAACTGTTTACTGCTAGGCTCATAGGCTATTGGACCGTCATTATCGTCATTTTCGGGATGATATTGCGTTAAGTAGGATTGAATTTTCTCTACCAAACACTGCGGTTCAAAAGGCTTAGCAATATAATCAGCAGCCCCCAGTTGTATGGCTGACACGGCCTTGGCTACACTCCCGTAGGCCGTCATTAATATCACCGGCAAATTGGGGTAGTCTGATTTCGTTTTTTGCAACAAGGCAATACCGTCCATTCCCGGCATATTAACATCGGAAATAATCAAACCAATCGACTTCTCTGACAGTATCTTCAACGCTTCGGACCCCGATTCTGCCGCCACATATTCATAGTTTTCTAGATCCAGAGTCTCGCATAACGCTTCCCTGAGATCGTAATCATCTTCCACCACCAATACTGTTGAGCTACTCATGTTCTTACTCCATTTTCTTTCAAGCCTATACAGGGTATGTGTACACTCACCACGGTCCCCTTACCCACTTCAGATTGAATCTCTACGTTTCCCTTATGGCCTTTTATAACGGCCTGGACTACTGCCATCCCTAATCCCGTACCATTTCCTTTTGTGGTATAAAAGGGTTCAAATATTTTCTCTATATTTTCTTCACTTATTCCTTCGCCGTTATCTCTAACACTTATGCAGAGAACACCGTCATCACTTTCTGCCACCACTNCAATATTCGCTTNCTGGTCGCAGGCATCGATACCGTTACAGACAATATTGATTAATGCTCCTAATAGCGCGTCCTTATTNCACTCTAATAGCACGTTGTCCGTACGCTGTACTATTGAGAAATTTGAGTTAGTCTGTACTATTTTGGCGCAGAGACTGGCTTCCAAAGATGTCAATAATTCCTCTTGGGAAATTAACTCGCTGATAGCGATTTCACCTCTGGAAAACAGCAATAACCCCTTAATTTGTCGTTCAATATGCGAAAGTTGAACTAGTAACTTTCCGGCGAACTTCTCACGCTTACACTCTTCCAAATCCGGTTTAGCCAAAAAAGAACCGTAAAGGGTAGCGGTTGAAAGAGGGGTGCGAATCTGGTGAGCCAAAGTGGCGGTCATACGCCCCATGTCGGAAAGACGCCGATGTCGCGATAGTCTCGCTTGCAGCTGGCGGGTTTCGGTCAAATCATTAAGCACTATAATTTGTCCATTGCCGTCTTTAAAACAGCGAGTGGTGATTCCTACCTTGCGACCGTCTTTTAGCGAAATTTCATGACCGTCATCGGCCTTCGGTGCAAAAGATCGTTTAATAACGTCTCGCCACAAGAGTCCTAGCAAGGGTGGACTGAGCAACTCTTCAGAAGCTGGATTCGTTTGTTCAATTCTCCCCTTCTTGTCCAGCACAATAACCCCGGCAGGAAGAGCGTTGAGGGTTTCTTCTAGCTGATTCGCTAGACNTTCTTTTTCTGATAGTTCCTGTAGTCGAAGTCGATCTACCTCAGTTAACTCCGACTTTAGATCTTGGACTTGGGTCTCTAACAATTGATGAGAGTGACTTAGCTGCTGGGATAAATCACTAAAAACTAAAAAGGCTTNTTCCAGNNTTTTACGTTTATCTAGATCCAATACTCCGATCTCAGGTAGCACGCTTTCTGCGGTGGAATTTTGTAATGCCGTCACTAGCAACCTCGTACAAAGAACTAATAGACAAANTGCCTAGAGATTCGAAAACAATTCGAACCGTTTTTCTGTCACTTAGGGTAGTGGTTGCAAATGGTATGCCGATTTTAAAAATAGGTGGGACATTTTCTAAAGGTAGGTATTACAAGTACTTGCAGCACTCCTAAAGGGGAGGCTGCAATTAGCGCCAATTCTATGACGAAGCCTCCTTTTTTAGCATGTCATATTTACGCATTTTCTCTACTAAAGTTGTTCTTCTTATCTTTAATTTTTCCGCTGCGCGGGCAACAACACCGTTGCAATCGTCTAATGCCTGTTTAATAAGATTGCTTTCCAAATTACCGAGATACTCTTTTAGATCAATCCCATTAACCGGCAATAATGCAGGCGTATCGAGACTCACCAATGACGGCGCGAANGAATCTGCATCCTGATCAATCGCTGGATCTTCGTCTACGGCATCTACGTGCCTGAATCGTTTTGGTAAATCGCTGACACCAATAACACCATAGGGATGGGTGATAACAAGCCGTTCGATCAAATTGGCTAATTCCCTAACGTTACCGGGCCAATCATGGCGACATAAGGCCATAATTGCTGCAGAATTAAATCGGATAGAACCTCTCTTCTCGTTTTCAATTCTGACAATCAGCTCATTCAACAAGATTGGAATATCTTCATTTCGATCACGTAGCGGCGGCATTTCGATAGGAAAAACGTTTAAACGATAAAANAGATCTTCTCTAAAGGTGCCTTCCACTATCGCTTGTTCGAGATTTCGATGCGTTGCCGCGATTATGCGGACATCCGCCTCCTGGGTCTTTGTCCCGCCGACTCGCTCAAAAGTTCGTTCTTGCAATACACGCAGTATCTTTACCTGCATATGTAGCGGCATGTCACCAATCTCATCGAGAAANAAGGTGCCTCCCTGTGCCATTTCGAATCGCCCAGCTCGACTGCTTACTGCACCGGTGAAAGCGCCTTTCTCATGACCGAACAATTCACTTTCCAACAACTCACCGGGAATCGCACCGCAATTGATAGGGACAAAGGGCTTGTGTCGTCGTCGAGAGTTATAATGGAGGTTTCGAGCTACCACTTCTTTGCCAGTGCCCGATTCGCCCATAATAAGAACGTTCACGTCCTTGTCAGCTACCTGCGCCATCATTTCACGCACATCAATAATGCGACGACTGGTGCCGACTAAGCTACGAAATAGCTGAGCCTCGCGCCTGTGGCTACGCTCTTTGTCCTCACCGAACTGATCCCGATAAACCTGCGCACGATGAAGGCTATCCAATAATTTAGTGTATTTGGGGGGAGTTTCTAGTCTAGCGATAACAGCTTGTTTAACGGAATCCTCCGAGCCACTATCGAGCTCTTCATTTGACATAGCCAATATGGGCACATTAGCGTCCCACTCCAATACCTGCTTTACCATTGCATCCAGAGATTCGCTGGTATCGCCTAAGATAACGCAGACTATCTCTTGTTTACTCTCAGCGTTCTCATTTACCACCGACTGCCAATCATTGCTTGTGGCTGCAATAGACTCTTCTCCTACAAAATCTAAAACAACTTTAAAGTCGTGCCTGCGGGACTCATCATCATCAATCAATAATACTTTAATTGCGCGCCACATAATCCAATCACTGCCTCTTAGTCATGCTCAAACTTCGGTTATAATGTTAGTAAAGTTCACAAACAGCATATTGGTCAAATTAATGACGGAATCTATTTGTAACCGAGACAAAGATTGTTATTTGTCAGGAATTCATAGAGACGAAAAGACCTTTCGATATCAACCTTTAAGAGGCAATCCGGTCACATACCAATCAACCTGAGACTACTGGGTTACCGCACTCATTAACTATTTCGGCTACAATAGAATTGATACATTGCGACAAATAAATAGGGGTTATCTAACTCAAACTCCTCCCAGTTATCTAAGTTAACCAGGTTCTTGTCCTCAGGAAAACGCTGTAAATAGGCGGTTTTTGCTGATTGTGACAAATGAACAAAACCAAGAAAATGCAAGCCCGCTCCTTGCAACAATTCTTTTAACANCAANGGAGTATAATTAACCTCATGAAAATGAAACAGCAAATCTCGACAACCACTAGTAGTATAAAAATCAAAAGACAATGCTACATCTGCGACTTCGTTCCCCCATCGTGCGCTGATAATTTCTGACCTTACCTGACGAATATTAAGGAGTGTTGCATCCTTAAGCCCACTTTTATCTATTAAGGATCTAGCAGCCGACACATGCCGGCGAGCACGAGCACTATACAACCCTAACTTTAATATACCGTCAATTTTCAACGCAGCGACCAACGCATGAAGTCCCTCCTCAGGGCTCTCCAAGTGGTGCAATACACCAGAACACTCAATGGCATCGTATTGCTCACCCTCTTGACTAAGGGCAAGTAGATTCTGATATCTATACTTTAAATTTGATAACTTGAATTCATCCGCCTTTCTCATCCCGTAGGCAAGACTTCTCCTGCTAATATCGATAGCCATGACCTCTAAATTGGGATACGCCGAAGCCAGTTGCACCGCATGCCGCCCAGTACCACACCCAGCCACTAGCGCATTTTTAGGACTAGGATTTATCTGTCTCTCGTGTGCGGGTTCTAGTACCCGACAAAGCTCGGGCAATTGGGTTTTTAGCGCTCGAATATAATCGTTGCTTGGGGTTTTTGAATAATTAGTCCATCGAGGATAAGGGTTTTCTTCATACTGCCTTCGCATTCGGATAAAGTGAGATTCACTCTCCTCGCTCGTCGGTGTATCAATCAAGTCTAGATATTTTTTTTCTGCCTTCGCATCACCGATACTCTTAAGTCTTAACCTATCCCCAGTAGAGTGCCAGCCTTGAAACTCCTCAAGATTTATATCTAGGTGCTCACACACCTCGTTCACAGGCATATACATNGATAATAAGGCCAGCCCCCCAACCACTTTTCCTGCGGGCTCGCCCACCTTGATAATCATTGCAACAGTGGCCACCAGATATTGCAGCATTTTATCTTCGCCATCGGTAACCGAAAACACATACTCGTTGTTATCACAGTAAGTTCCGATGGAATAAANCAAATCCAAAAGCGTATCCGGTATCCNATCCAGATCAACGCACTCTTTTAATAAAGAGGTTCTCACCAANGTGATAAACTTNTCCGTGGTGGCATTACAGATATTCATTTTCTGAAGACTTCGCTTCAGTAAAACGTCATCAACAATATCAATCAATTCGATGATATTNTTTTTCCTACGCAGGTGATATTTNGCAATCATTAATGANGCNACTACGCTGGATAATTGATTGTGATCCACATCATCAAATGTCAGTACTTTGATGATGTCTTGCTCCATTTGCTGCGAATAATTATGTACTTCTGCTCGCNTCAAACACTCCACTAAATACCCATTATATTGCGTATTACCGCTAAAACAGAGTCGACGGTACAGGATGTAGGCTTCAATGGTATTTCCATCTTTCAGATGGGCATAGGCGATGTTTGCATATATTTGATCGGTATTGGGCGCTTTCTTCAAAGCTGTTGTCAAATATTCGAGTGCTTTCTTATATTTCCCAGCGCTGATACACATTTGTCCTAAGGTAAAATTATTGCTGGGACACTCAGGGCTAATTCTTAACGCTTTACGCAAGATATCTTCTGCCCCCTTTGAATCTCCCCGTTCTAATGTGACTCTAGATAACAGGTTCAATACCGTTGTATCATCAGGGTAAGAGGACACCAGTTTAGCAATGCTATTCTCTATCTCTTTTAATATATTATGTCTCTGGGAGGTGGTCTCAGTGCTTAACAGATAGTCTTCAAACTCACCGTGTACCTTTACCAAGCTCGCACCAGGCACTCGTGGTTTTGAATAAGACCTTCTAGAACGCCTATCTGTCACTCCCTGTTTATTTAAAGCCATGCCTCACCTCTGTAAGCTTCTATGTTAGTACGTCTCTATGTCAGTACGTATAGGTACAAATCTAAATATTCATAAAGAAGCAAAAACCATTCCAATATAGAAACCACAAAATAAGCGTTTATTAGCACTACATTACCTGTGAATAAGCAATCTCCTTACNACCCCTATTAACTACGCGGCAAAGTTTGACAATAATAGGAACTAGTTTGCCGCTCTACTTATATCATTGAGCTATCATACANTCGTGACGATGACATATACGCAGGACGTCACCCAAATGGGTATCTACTTATGTGCTATAGTCAAGCCAATAGTCGAACGTAACGATATAGACTCCGCTATTATTATTCACGACAAAGTAAATCAGAAGAGCTTTCTAAATCTCAACAACTGCGTATTTAACCAACCCCATGTGGAAAAGTTGCAGACCATCATTAGTAATTTTACAGAGAACATAGACATACTCGCACTCGGATATACTGGGATGGCCAAGGGCAAAGACAAAAACCAGCTTACTGAACATAATGATATCTGGAAAGCACCGTCCGATTATATCTTATCGGATAATATTGTCTTGCATATGACAAATCTCAAATTTAATAAAGCAATATCAAAGAGCAAGTCNAATCAGATTGANCAAGTATGGTTAGATGGGCAAAAAGAGCGAGGCGATGCTCTCGTCAATGGCACCATACTCAACCTGGATAAATACACGCTCACTAAGGAACAATTGGACATTGAATGTAGCCTCGTAGAATACAAATATTATTTTTCGCAAAAAATAGGGAAAATACCTCTAGGAATAACACCTCTCGCCGTCAGTGGTATTACCTATATAGAAGAAAACAGTGCTGTTGAAGAAAATACCAACACTCATTTCTATATTGGCCGACGATCACCTAAGGTCACTCAATACCCCAATTTTTTTGAGCTTATCCCCTCCGGTTCAATTGATCAAAATAGNTTATCGAAGGAATCCGACAATATCGACTATATGAAACAGCTTTATATAGAACTGGCAGAAGAGTTAGGTGCGGAACAAGCAGATGTTAAGAGTAGCGCAGCATTTTGCTTAATATATGATAGCCAAGACAAGGTATATGATATTGGTATCAAACTTGCGTTATTTTCCATGGGTACGTTTAATACCTCGAAATCTGACGAATACAACAATATCAGATTAATCTCTCTTGAATCTCTAGAAGCCGAGATCATTAAAGGTGATGTTGTTCCCACCAGTAAAAGTCTGTTTAGCGCTTTTAAAGAATCACATATTATGGATAGANATGCCTGAAANTAGCCTCAAAAATGTACCCTTANATCATGAGATACTCGTGAATTTTTACGAGAAGATGTTCTTTATCCGTAGTTTNGAAGAAAACTTATTACAGCTCTTTGATCAAGGATTACTATTTGGAACCACCCATACCTCCATCGGTCAAGAAGCGCTGCCTGTTGCTCTCTCTCATTTGCTACTTAAAAGTGACATCGTTTTCTCCAGCCACCGGTGTCATGGACATTACATAGCCCATACAGATGATGCTGAATCCTTATTGAAAGAGATTATGGGAAGAAAAGGCGGTATTTGTGAAGGCTACGGCGGCAGCCAGCATATCTATAGAACAAACTTTTATTCCAATGGCATCCAAGGCGGCTACATGCCCATTATTGCCGGGGTCAGCTATTCTGAAAAAATTAAAAAAAATGACTCAGTGACTACCGGATTTATCGGTGATGGAACCTTAGGTGAAGGAGCGGTATATGAAGCGCTTAATTTGATTTCATTAATGCAGTGCCCTTGCTTGATTATTATTGAACATAATCATTATGCCCAATCCACGCCAACGGATAACACCATATCAGGTAGTATAATCGATAGGGNCAAAGCCTTTGGCATCAATTGCTCCGAACTAGAGAGTAATGACATCGAGAAACTCNATAGTGCTTTATCCCCAATTGTAAGCAACGTACGNAAGACGCAAACACCCTACGTTTTNGTACATCANACTTACCGATTAGGCCCTCACAGTAAAGGTGATGATAACAGAGACAAAAAAGAGATCGAAAAATGGAAAGCAAAAGATCCGCTGTTGCTGCTAGAAAACAAACTCAACCCCGATACCGTAGCCACCATCCAGAATCAATGCAGCACTAGGCTAAAGGCCATTGTAGAAAAAGCGGGGAAAGCGGAATTTGCACAATTGAATATTGAAGAAAAATCCAAGGATTCGTTATGGAAACACGATATGTTCAGTCTTTAAATGAATCTCTGTTTAGAATCTTCGAACAAGATAAAAANGCCTACCTGATAGGAGAAGATATTGTTGATCCTTATGGCGGAGCATTCAAGGTCACCAAAGGCTTGTCATCCAAATATTCTGATAGAGTCATTTCCACCCCCATTAGTGAATCAGCCATCACCGGCTTCGCTACCGGCATGGCCCTCAGTGGTTTTAAACCCATCGTTGAAATTATGTTTGGTGACTTTATTACCCTAATTGTGGATCAATTGGTTAATCATGCCTGCAAGTATAAATGGATGTACAACGAACAAGTCGATGTACCCCTCATTATTAGAACCCCCATGGGGGGGCGTCGTGGCTATGGCCCCACCCATAGCCAAACCCTTGAACAAATGTTCATGTCGGTTCCACAGTTAAAAATCATTGCGCCTTCACATTTACACGACCCCGGCGAAATATTATTTCAGCTTTCAGCGCAAGCGAAAGAGCCGGTTTTATTTATAGAAAATAAAAGCCTGTATCCGATAAAAATCAGGGCTGGCAACCGCTACGGTGAATTTCACATACAAGAGGGCAAGCACTACCCCCGATTTCCTACCGTCAATGCTTCCCTATGTCCCTTCGATGAAAAAGCAGATATTGCGCTTATTTGTTACGGCGGAATGACTCCCATCGTGTTGGATGCCNCCTATCAAATTTACATGGAAGAAGAAATCAACTGTCATATCATTGTACCCTCCCTGGCAAACCCTGTGCCCCTTGACGACATCATTCAGTTACTGGGAGATACCCGTAGAGTTATTATATGTGAGGAGTCTAACACCAACGGTGGCTGGTCAGGTGAAGTGGCCTCACAGCTTTATTTCAAGCTTTTTGACAAGCTGGACTGCCCTATACAGCGATTGGGGGCTAAGCCCTGGCCNATTCCCTGTTCAAAAATACAAGAAGAGACAATACTTCCTCAGACTAAAAACATTGTTGATGCAATCACTACAACATTGAGGTACTAGCCATGACAGACGCTATCACTAAGGTTGCTATCACTAAGGTTGAAGTCCCCCAATTGGGGGTTAACGATGAATTTGTCGTGGTCATTGAGTACTTATTTGAAGAAGGCGATAAAGTGGAACGGGAAGACCAACTCCTCACCGTTGAATCAAGCAAAACGACTATTGATATTACGTCAGAAGTTTCCGGTTATTTTAAGCCTGCACGACAAATCGAAGACGAAGTGGCTGTGGGTGATTGTCTAGGATACATATTCCAATCCAAAGCTGAGTTAGAGTCCTTTATCATAGAGGCTCAACCCGAGCAAAAAGACCACCCGAACATGGACCCGCAGAACAAGGACCACCAGAACAAAGACAACCGACAGAGCGGTGGCAAGCAAAATCAAACAGCGCAAATCACCAAAAAGGCAGAGGCCCTCATCTCACAACAGAGTATTAACGTTGCCGACATTGTTTACAGCGGTAACATTTTGAGAGAAAAAGATGTCCTGCATCATCTGTCTCTAACGACTACTGAAATCACTTTCATACAGAAAAAAGAACTTAGTATTCCCGTTATCGTGTATGGTTGCGGTAGGGGAGCAAGAGTGATTAATGAAACTCTATCCCTTTCTACGAAATATGAGGTGGTGGGGTTTATAGCAGATCGGCCGAAATACGACAATACGATAGCAGGCCTGCCGGTACTTTCCAGCCCAAACTATAGCTTGCTAAAAGATAATAATATTCAGCATATTGCCTTAGCCATCACCAATTCCGTCCAAAGATTAGATTGTTTTAATGAACTGGTTCGGAATGAATTTCAAATAATCAACGTAATACATCCAAAGTCATTAATTTCACCGTCTGTCTCCCTGGGTAAAGGTAATCATATCAAAGCGGGGGCGCTAATCGATAGTTTTACCACCATCGGTAACGCTTGCATANTCGATAACGGTGTCATNATACCTCACGANAACGAGGTGAANGATGGAGTACACNTGGCTCCAAACGCGACTCTTGGCAGCAGTGTTTCCATCGGCAAATGCACCATTGTAGGCATTGGCGCCAACATATCGACTCAAATCGAAATAGGGGAATACAGTATTATATCGGTGGGCAGCTCTGTCACGAGAAACGTCCCGCCTTATTCTATTGTTGAAGGTGTTCCGGGNAAAGTCATTGGTCAAAGAAAAAAAGAAAAATAGGTTTCTTCACTNTCAATGGCATTAAATATGGATAATCATTATAGCCATGCTTTTCTGGATTTTGATGGAACTCTCGTGGACACACTGGACTGTTTGTTTGCGTCCTATTTAGAAATCCTCAATACCTATGGCATCAGTGGCACCAAAGCCGAATTTGAACATCTCAATGGTCCCTCTATAGCTGAAGTGTCGGAATATTTAAAAAACAAACACAAGATCACTAATACGACCCAGACAATTTATCAACGGTACAAATCTATAATTCGTAAACGATACATCAATGCTACACCCTTCGCAGACGCTGAAGCATTTCTTCAAGCACTTCAAATAAAATCAATTCAAATTTCCTTAATCACATCGGCAACGGCTGACTTAGCCGGGGACCTTATACAAAAACTTAAATGGCAACATTATTTTGAGAGAGTCGTTTATGGTGACAGCGTGCCCAACTCTAAGCCTAATCCAGCCATCTATCTGAAGGGCTTGGAGCTTGCANACACTAAGGCAGAAAATGTTATAGTCATTGAGGATTCATGTAACGGCGTTCGGGCAGCCAAAGACGCCGGTTTAACCGTATTCGCGGTGACTAGCTCGCACCGGGAGGAGGATCTTTTGTTTGCCGGTGCGAATAAGGTATTTAGTTCCTTAAGTGAAATCACCCGCGAAAAGTAATAGAGTGTTGGTATTATTTGTAAACTGGATTTTGATTCTCAAATAAATCACCCCACTTTTCATCCTCTTCTTTGATTTCCAACTTCATCACCTTCTTCGATATTTCACGGTAGTATTCATTGATGTCGTTCTCTTTCCCACCCATGATACGGTGAAACACTCTTGAGGGAAACGCCATCCCTAAGTCGTTATATTTCACTTCAAAAGCCGGTGCCTCAGGATCACGATTATCGATCCCCCAATCACCACCATGATGTCGTCGAAAAACTTCTCCCAAATAAGCACCATACCAATTGGAGATAGTCACGACCATTTTCGGATCAATCGGATCTGTATTCTCAGTCACTAAAACTCTGTGAATATGAGTCAAGCTCTTTTCCATTTCTGCAACACTTTCCTCGGAGTAATCCAGAGCAAACTGATATTCTCTATGAACGTATTGAACGGCATCCCTGGCCGCCTCTGCCATAATATCGTTATAATCTAACTCTTCAGCCATAACACTCACCTTTACGCTGTCTCGTTGTTAACAATCAACTACAATATAGTAAAAACATTCAAGCTTTGTGCCAAGACACAAAGCTTGAATATCGCTTTCTGTATAACCCAATCCCTGTTAGAGGTTATCGCCCGATTTACACAAAGTATTAGCTTCCTTAACAAAAGTATTCATCCAATACTGTCAAAACTAAGCGCTGTCCCATAAGCGATCGCTTTTGTCGCCTTTTTCCCAATCACTTCATCATAATACTTGGGTGCAATACCAAAGCCCGGCCTAATCGAACGAATATTTTCCTCAGTCAACGTCTCTCCAGCGGTGATATCCTTTACTGCATACAAGGATCGCCTAAACCGTGCGCTTTCCTCCTCGCCGCTGGATCGCGCGTAACTGACCTTTCCGATCGACTCCCAGGCTATTTTGGTATCGATACACAGTTGTTTAATCTCTTCAGGCTCAATAGAAAAACTATCATCTGGTCCGCCTCCTGATCGCGAAAGCGTTACATGCTTCTCAATCACCGACGCGCCAAATGCAATTGAACTAATGGCGGTTACGTTAGAAACAGTGTGGTCTGACAAACCTGCAATCACGTCATACCTTTCTGCAAGATCTTTTACCGTCTTCAAGTTGTAATCACTGGCTAGGGCTGGATAGCTGCTGACACAATGCAACACAATCAAATCATCACAACCGGCAGATCTAGCCGTTTCCACGGCTTCTGCTATCTCACTCTTATCTGCCATACCGGTAGAAATTATCATTGGTTTTTTTGTAGAGGCTACATAAGCAATTAAGGGTAAATCGATGACTTCAAAGGAGGCTATTTTAAACGCGGGGGCATTTAAATCCTCTAACAAATCTACGGCTGTTTTATCAAATGGCGTTGAAAACAGGGTTAGATTAAGCGCTCTTGCCCTATCAAATAAGGGCTTGTGCCACTCCCAAGGCATATGAGCCCACTGATATAAATCGAAAAGAGTTCGCCCCTTCCATAACCCATCTTCAATAACAAAGTCGCTCTTATCGCAATCTATCGTTATGGTTTCTGGTGTATAGCTTTGTATCTTCAAGGCATCAGCCCCCGCTGACTTGGCGCACTCCATGATACTAAACGCTCTTTCAATGTCTCCATTATGGTTAGCCGACAGCTCCGCAATAATATAGGGTGGATACTCTTTACCAATCCGTCGGTTATTTATCTCGACATATTTCATCATATTTCCCCTTTCTCAGCTGGCCCGCTTAGCTTCAATAAAAGCTTGATATTTCATTTCCGCGATCAACCAGTCATCACGGGTATCAATATCTTGCGACACCATAGCGCTAATAGGTATGGCGGTCGCATTCTTTACGAACAAGGTTTTCTCTTCAATAAACGCCTTACTCTCAACCCAATAGTATTGACCAGCATCATGGTAACGATTCGGTAAATCTTGTGATCGAGAGGACAAATACTCCGGCCAGGTCATTAAAATATTATTTTTTTCATCGAACTTCAACGATCGCTGTATGGGGTAGGAAAACTCCACAACGGGGAAAACACCGGAGAAACCATGATCTAATAACAGCCGATAGGACAACGCCAAATCCTCCCCGGTGACGAAAGGTGCTGTTGCAAAAATACAACACAGATGATCCGGGTATACCTCCTCCTTAGCTAGACTTTCCATAACCTCCAGAATAACATCCGCAATCGTTGCATGATCATCGGCGTTTTTTGCTGATCGAGAATGCGTAGTAATGTCGCCATATTGCATAGCAACATCCACTGTCTCCCTATCATCCGTTGAAACAATAATTTGGTCAAAACAAGCGCTTTTCGTAGCCGCTTCAATGGAATAAGCAATAATGGGTTTACCACAAAATGCTTCTATGTTTTTACGCAGAATCCGTTTACTCCCCCCTCGCGCGGGTATAATCGCGACCTTCACTTTAATACAGCCCTTAACGTTTCAACTACAGTATCTTGCTGCTCCAGCGTTAAACCGTAAAATAAAGGTATACTCATGGCTCGCTCATAATGTGCTTCTGCATTAGGGTACATTCCGCATCGAAAGCCCAGCGCTTGATAATAAGGTTGAGTATGTACAGGAATATAATGCACATTAACACCGATACTTCTCTGCCTCAGATAATCAAACACCTGAGCATGACTCACTTGCAAATCCTCTGATCTGAGCTTTATCACGTAAAGATGGCGGCCTGAATAAGAGTCGGGGCTTTGTTTTGGTAGAACTAATGGCAAGTCTTCTAGTAGATCATCGTATCGATTAGCAAGGGCGTGTCGTTTGGCTACAAAGTCATGCAGCCGATCCATTTGACTGACCCCCAATGCCGCTTGTATATCCGTCATCCTATAGTTAAAGCCTAATTCAATCTGTTGGTAGTACCAGTCGCCATGGGTGGGCTCAGTCATGAGGGATGGATCTCGGGTGATACCGTGACTACGGAATAAGCCCATTCGCTGCGCCAATAACTTATCATTTGTTGTGGCCACGCCACCTTCACCGGTAGTCACTATTTTCACAGGATGAAAACTAAAAACGGTTATGTCTGAGTACTCACAATTACCGATGGGTTGGTTTTTATATCTTCCACCAATAGCGTGAGATGCATCCTCTATTATTTTAAACTCGTACTCTTTCGCAAGAGCATGAATTTTTTCCATTTCACAAGGTTGGCCAGAAAGATGAACGGGAATAACGACCTTGGGTAGAGATAGGCCCTTCGACCTCGCATCCCGAAGTTTTGCTTCTAATAAACTGGGAGACAGATTATAAGAATCTTTATCTATATCCACAAAATCAATAGTCGCCCCGCAATACAAAACGCAATTTGCGGACGCTACAAAAGTAAGTGGAGTAGTCCAAACCACATCGCCCTTACCCACGCCCAACGCTAAGCAAGCTGCGTGTAAAGCAGAAGTAGCAGAGTTCATCGCCACCGCGTAGTTTGAGTTTGTAGCTTGCTTAATACAGTTTTCGAACTTAGGGATTTGTGGACCTTGAGTCAGATTTGCTGATTTTAATACATCCAGAACAGCGCTAAGGTCACCCTCAGTTATATCTTGTTTACCATATGGAATCTGCATTGATCGTCACGCCACAAAGGTTGAGTCGATATGTTCAACAATCAGTGCCCGCAGAGATTCTACCGTTTCCCATTTCTCATTAGTTGCTGAATTATACCTAAAGCCGGCAGGCACCTTAATTGCCTTATGATGCTTCATATATTCTTCTTCTGAGTAGGTATATGAAACTGAGGGGAGAATTGCATAACAATCGCCTAAGTCAATAGTATGATAGGAATCAGTGCCTGTAATCATTTCCTCATGCAACTTTTCGCCGGGTCTTATGCCGACAACTTTAACCTCACATTTAGAACCTACAGCGGAAGCCACGTCCAAGATTCGATAAGAGGGAATCTTGGGCACAAAGATTTCTCCTCCCAGATGACGGGACAACGCAAACATCACCAGATTGACACCATCTTGTAAAGAAATATTGAATCGAGTCATTTCATTATGGGTAATAGGCAATACGCCTTCACATTTCTTTTCCATAAAGAAGGGAATAACAGAGCCCCTAGACCCCATGACATTACCGTAACGAACCACACTAAACCTAACTTCCTTTGACCCCCGAATATTATTCGCCGCTGCAAACAACTTATCAGAAACCAACTTAGTGGCACCGTACAAGTTAATGGGGGCACAAGCCTTGTCTGTAGAAAGCGCCACTACATCCTTCACGCCACACTGTAACGCGGCGTGAATAACGTTTTCTGCGCCATTGACATTAGTTCTTATACATTCAGTAGGATTATACTCGGCCGTATCTACCTGCTTAATCGCTGCAGCATGAATAATAATATCCACACCTTCGCAGGCTTGCATTAATCTCTCCCGATCACGCACATCACCGATAAAAAAACGTAATTGCGGGAATTCAGCTGCAGGGTACTGCTTCTGAATCAAAGATTGTTTAAGCTCATCTCTAGAATATATGATAATTTTCTTTACAACTGAATATTTATCCAAAAGGGTTTCAATAAACTTCTTCCCGAAGGATCCCGTTCCCCCCGTAATTAATATCGTTTTCTGATTAAACATATCAATTCCTCTCTTTACCAACTGATCCAACCCAGTACTTAAATTTGTGCAATGCTCTTTTTATCTGTATCTCTGACGCGTTAAAGACCATCACCTACACTCACCTTTCGTCTCTGAAATCTATCCATTTGATCGACGGTTTGGTAGTTCCGGTAAAACTTTTCTACTAGTTTCATTAATGCCTCAACAATCAGGTCCTTTGCTTCGGCCCAAAGCGCTAATTGAGATTTTGCATCATCAAGATCCAACACATTGGACATCACTACCATTAACATATGCCCCAAAGTCCCTCTAAAAAACATAGCAGCTATATTAGCCTTTTCATTAGTGGATTTTTCCATCGCGACTATATTCGAATGCAATTTGCTGAAAATTCGCTGCACCTCGTTTATTGAACTTACTTGCTCACGAAGTATGACTATGAGGCTCTCTGCCGTTTCACCTACAAATTCCACAGTTTCATAAGCCAACTGAGATAGATCTCCCCCATCAAAGGAGCATAGTTCGGAACTTTCCAGCATTATTTCACGACATTTTAACTTCTTATCATGAATCGTCTTGTCTAATTTAAATTCGGAAACAGGCAACGGTATTGCTCCATTGATTCTAATACCATCGCTACCGTTATAGCATTTGAAAGCGCGTGCATTTGTTAGCTGCATTTCCAGATTCGTTCTACTGACATCAAAATTGATATCAGTGTAAATAACACCTCCAAAATTAGCTTCCCTTATTAACAGGTTCGCATCTCTATTATCGTATCGGCCAAGATCGCTACCAGAGACATCATTGTAATAGCTACTTTTTTTCGAATGATGATGTTCCTTATTTCGAAACCCTAAATCAGTACCTAATAGTAAACAACTCTTAAATCCCTTTGAAATAAGAAAAGAAATTGCAGCGTTAGTCCCGGTAGGCCCCGCATTCGGAAATACAGCTACACTAGCTTGAGTATCATAACTTTCAATTAATTTTGCACCCGCATCATTAAACTTGAGACCAATGATTGAATGTTCATAATAGCGAAACACTTCTGGATGGGTATTATTGATGGTAATTAAACAAACGTCCTTGAAATAAGTATCGTCACCAACCTCTTCAATCCAATCCACCATGGTTTTAGTTCGTTCAATAATGAAAACGTAATCCGGCTTAATTTGATACTCATACAATGTTTTGACGATTGAACCACCACACGCCATGATAACAAACTTGTCTTGATTAGACTTAATGAATTCAATATCTTTATCGATCGATGGACCATTACCCAACACTAGTACGGGCAACTCAGAGAGCTCACTAGACAAAGTCTCTGTGTATTTCAATAACCGCGTTTCACTACTGAAATTATCTAGGGTATGAGCAAATGTAATAATCTCATCGTCGAAAAAACCCCACCCAGAAAAAAAACTATAGTAGCTAGTAATAATCTTGTTATAAGCGGTATCAAATTCGTCACTGGAATAATGCTTGTAAAAATACACTCTTGCTAACTGCCAGAAACCTAACCCTAAAGCAAACTGTTGCACCTCCCACAACAATACCTCATGTGGTTGGCCTATCACCATTTTCAGTCCCCTACCAGCTAGAATGGTATTTTTAAAAACAGGCTCCCAATCCATGGCGTGTAACGAGGCGTAAAACACATCGGTGTTTGGCTCCCAGATCACCAATCGATGTATATTATGTTTTTCAGTTAAATACTGAACATGAAATCCTAAGCCAACACCTGCGACCACCAAGAAGCTTAGCTCCTTTGGTAAGACAGTGGCAGTCTTCTTCTTATCGTAGCCTGCACATAATTCCACTAGTTTATTAAGGTACGTCACGTGTAAAAAATTTTTGATCAACACTTCATTATCAAATTCTGCAAGACTATAAGTGCAGTGAACCGGCGAGTCACAAAATACCGACACCTGTTGTTCGCACAGAGAGGCAGGATCAGCGGGGTATACGAATTGATTGTTATCAAGGAGATTAAAATGGTCGCCCGGCCCAGAGCACAGCGACACACCTTTACTCTGATAATTAAAATAGAAATTATAAATATCAGGCATATATTGTCGAAACAGAGACATATTCCGTTTAAAGATTTCTGCCGCTTCCGTTTTTTTGACCAAGCTGTCTGCTTTATCCATCACCGGCCTCAACTACCCCGCATCCTTTGCTGCATCATCGGGTTCAACTTCACCAAAAATCTTTAAGGTATAATAATCTAACGTGTACATTTCATTTTTTACTTTGTCTCGTACCATATCAAAATAGTTATTCAGGTTATTTTTTGCTTCTTCCCAGAATGTGACACACTCAACCTCATGCTCAGTAAGAAAGTTAACCACACACATGGTCTGGTGTTGCAGCGTCATCAGACTTCCACCAAAAAGAACAGGCATCAGATCCTTAATCGAAAACTCACCAAACTTTAATGTCTTATATTGCTCCTCAAATATAGTCAAAACGTCTGACATTTCTTCTACATCTGCATCCATCATCGAGCTCAATTTATCACACAACGCAAGCATTTCTTCTTGAACCGTCCCTATAATTTTTTCAGCGCCTTCCAAGCCAACCTCCAGCCTCTTTGGAAACATCACCTCAAATATCTTATCCGTAACAGCTACTTTATCGGGAATCGCTACATCTAACGCTAACTTTGATGGTTTGAGTGGCTTTGATCCACCAATCTTCACACCGTCACTACAGTTATATATGTTTATATTCCGGTGCATACTAATCCGTCTCTCAAGCAAAATACGACTCGAATCAAATATCCCATCAGTAAATACATGACCACCGTAATTCGCAGGCCTCCTGGCCCGACCAGGGCTAAAACGTTTAGTATCTTTATTGCCACCGTCTTTGTAATAAGCGCTTTTCCTAGAGTGATGATGCTCGGGGTCGTGGTATCCAAGATCAATACCAAATAGATAAATTTGTTTAAAACCCATGTCACAGATAAAGGATAAAGCCGTATTAGTCCCTGAGTTCGGCGCTATATCCAAGGTTGAATCTTCATAATCAGACAATAGCTCACGCCATATAAATGTACCACTATCATAGGACTTCAAAGCGATGCCCCAATCTGAAAAGAAGTCACCCACCGGAGGGTATGTGTGGTTTACACTAAAAAGTTTTATTTTCTTTAAATACTCGTCATCCTCTGTCTCGGCAATCCACTCATGTATCACCTTCGCACGCTCCATTACAGCCACGAGGTCGGGTTGTATTCCATAAGCATTTAAGGATTTCAAGGTTGAGGTAGCACAACACACTATCAATGCTTTATGCTGATTCTCTTTAATATACTTCCAGGATTAGGGAAAATCCAACCCACTCATCTACTCCATTTTGCCTGGTGCGCCGAACCGGGAAA